>JAOUBX010000035.1 GCA_029860075.1 Deltaproteobacteria bacterium
CACGCCTTTTACCTTGAGAGATATACGGGTTCCCCCGGGGGCGCATCTTATGGATTAAAACAGTCTGTACAGGAGATGAAGCTTGGCCCTGTCACATCCATTCTGGGCCTTTATCTGGCAGGCCAGAGTATTCTCATGCCGGGCATTATGGGAGCATCTATTTCGGGACTCATCGGCGCTTCTAATATAATAGGCATGGAGTCCCTTTGGAATGAGGTTAGAAAATGTCGCTAAGAAGAGTCCTTATTACAGGAAGCGGTACCGTCTCCCCCTTCGGACTGGGAAGGGAAGCCCTCATAAATGGCCTCTATTCAGGTTCATCAGCCGTCACATCGCTTAAAGAGCAGTGGAATGATAAAATAAGCGACCTCAACTGCTGGGTAGGCGCTCCCTTAAAAGAAAAGCTTCCCCTGAAAAGTATTGGCCGTAAATTCAGAAGAACCATGGGTAATACGGCCATTATGGGCGTTTTGGCAGCAAAAGAAGCGATAGAGAACTCGGCCGTAAGCGACAATATCTTTCAATCAGGCAGATGTGGCGTCAGTTTTTCATCAACCACAGGGAGCACACACTCCTTATCCAGTTTTTTTAAAGAATATTATGATAAGGCTTCCCTGAAAAATGTCTCATCGGGGCTTTTTTTCCAGGTAATGAGCCATACGACGGCAGCGAATGTGGCCCATGCCTTCAATATTACGGGGAGAGTCATATCACCTGACGCAGCCTGTTCTTCCTCGGCTCAGGCCATTGGTCTCGGCTTCGAAGCGATCAAGCATGGAATTCAGGACGTTATGCTCTGTGGCGGGTCAGATGAACTTGATGCGATTGTCTGCGGCACTTTTGACTTGCTTAACGCTACTTCATACAGATACAATGACCATCCTGAAAAAACACCGAGACCTTTTGATGCAAATCGTGATGGCACTGTCTGCGGTGAAGGTGCAGGCTGCCTGGTTCTCGAAGCTGAAGAATCTGCTTTATCGAGGGAAGCGCCCATACTTGCCGAAGTAATCGGCTTTTCAACTCTCTCTGACGGTTCACACCTTGCCCAGCCTCACAGTGAATCGATCGTAAAGTGTATTGAAGGGGCCCTTCATAATGCAGGCATTGCACCGGGAGACGTTGACTATATTAATGCCCATGCCACAGGGACCCTTCTTGGTGATGCAGCAGAAGCGGAAGCGATCAATAAGGTTTTTGGCGATAAGGCCGTTCCCGTAAGCAGCTTAAAAGGACACATGGGACATACTCTGGGGGCCAGTGGCGTTCTGGAACTGGCCGCTTCACTTGCCATGATGGAAAGAGGTAAACTTGTTCCGAGCCTGAACTTTGAACTTGCAGGGGAAGGATGCCGGGAAATAGACTGTTTTAAATCGGTCAGGGAGGGTGAAATAAATATTATTATGAAAAATAGTTTTGCCTTTGGCGGTATCAATGTTGTGTTAATTTTGAGGAGGTATAAGAAAGATAATGACTGAACAAACGATCGCTCAACGTACCAATAATATTCTCGTTGAACTTTTTGAACTGGAAGGTGAAGAGTTAACTCCCGAATCATCACTTTATGAAGAACTGGGACTGGACAGTCTCGATAGTGTCGACCTTATCGTTGCCCTGGAGAAGGAATTTGGATTCAAGGTTGTAAGAAGCGTTGACGAAGAAAAAATCCGGGCCATAAGACTGCTTAAAGATTTATACGGTTTCATCGAAGAAAAAATTAATCAGGGCTAGCGTTTCCACGTTACCTTCATTGCCCGTTTTATATGAATTATCTATTATACCCATTAAACGGCATCTATCTTCTCTATCTTTTATTAGGGACTTCTTTATTTGCCTGCTCTCTCCCCCTCTATTATTTAATCTACAAAATGGTCAATGGAGGAAGAACGGATGACGCGCTAAGATATTATAACTACCTCTACGGCTCATTTCTCATCAGGATTTCCTGGCCTTTGCTTCGTGTAAAGCGGCTGGGGGAAGAGAATATTCCCAAGGGTAAACCTTGCGTAATCGTCGTTAATCACAGGTCCACTGCGGACATATTTCTGGCCCCCCTATATACGACGAAGAACACCATCGTCTTTGTACGCTCATGGCCTTTTAAAATATGGATGTTTAAATGGTTTATGAAAGGCGCCGGTTACGTCGATATTGAAAGAACACCGTTGAATGAATTTAACAAAATAAAAGGAAAGGACCTTGCCGCCGGAGGAGCCGCCTTTCTCTTTTATCCCGAAGGACACCGTTCACGTGACGGAAAGCTTCAGCGATTTCAGTCAGGCGCCTTTATTACGGCTGCCGGCCTCAATATTCCCGTCCTTCCCGTTTGTCTGACAGGAACGGAAAAGTTTCTGCCAATGAAGCAACATCTCGTAAGACCTGCTACGGTTAAAGTGGAAATCCTCCCGCCTGTATTCCCTTCTTCCCTGCCCGAAGAAAAAAGGGCCTTAAAATTGAGAAGGCATATCGAAAATATTTTCAAGGAACATCTCAATGAAAAATAAGTTTGAGCAACTTATTAAAGAGACACATGCTTTTAAAAACAGGGACTTTGATTCTCGGGAAGCGATAAGGGCTATGCAGGACACCCTGCTAAGCCACCATGTAACCTACGCGGCCAATCATTCCCCTTATTACAAAGCCCTCTTTAAAAAACTCTCAATCAATGCCGAATCAATAAAAAGCGCGGGTGACTTATCTAAAATTCCCTGCATTGCCAAAAAAGAACTCACTTCCCATAACAATGAATTTCTGGCCATCAGTGAAAATGATACGGCAGACATATGCCTTACGTCGGCAACGACGGGAAACCATCCTACCGTGATTTACCAGTCTTCAGAGGATATTGCGCGGCTTGCCTATAATGAGGAAGCGGCCTTTCGTATGGTGGGTATTAATAATAATGACCGTATAATGGTATGCGCTGCCATAGACCGCTGCTTCATGGCCGGTCTTGCCTACTATCTGGGTGGTCTCACTTTAGGCTCAACCATGATTAGAGCCGGATCGGGAAGCCCTGCACAACAATGGGAACTCATAAAAACAACGAAACCCACCGTTCTTGCAGGAGTCCCCTCACTGATAAGAAAGCTGGGGCAATTTGCCAAAAAGCAGGGTGAGGACCCCAAAAGCATGGGGATCAGAAAAATTGTCGCCATTGGCGAACCTATACGTTCTACTGACTTAAAACTGCTTCCTGTACCCCATGAAGTGGAAACCCTGTGGGGAGCCAGGCTCTATTCCACTTATGCCTCAACAGAAATGGCAACCGCCTTTTGTGAATGCCGGGAACGGTGCGGAGGCCATTTAAGACCGGAACTGCTCATCGCAGAGATTGTCGATGACGAAGGAAACCCCCTTCCTCCCGGTGAAAAAGGCGAGGTAACGGTTACACCGCTGGGAATAAAGGGAATGCCGCTGTTAAGATTCAGAACGGGAGATATATCTTTCATCATTCCCGAACCCTGCCGCTGCGGCCGGAATACGATTCGTCTCGGCCCCATTATCGGCCGCAAAAACCAAATGCTCAAACTGAAAGGAACAACGCTCTTTCCCGCATCCCTGCTTTCAGCCCTCGACAGTATGAAAGGTGTTGAAGGCGGTTATATTGAAGCAAGAAAAAACGACGATGAAACAGACAGGGTTTTGCTTCACGTGGCCCTTTCTGATCCGGCAGTTACCGTCAAAATGATCGTTGATCATATCAGGGCCAAAGCGAGGGTCGTTCCCGAAATTTTTATTATTAAAGAGGAAGAATTAAACAAAAAAATATTTCCCCCTGAAAAGAGAAAAAAAATGACTTTTTTCGATTACAGGTAAGGGTTTTAAGCATAATCAACCATCCCGAAGCAAGCTGTGGGAAATTATACCCGCCGGGGATTAAACTTTAACGCAGGTTAACTATGGAAAGTATGAAATCAATTTTTCAGTTGCCCACAAACTCGACTGAATTTATCCCACACAGAGAAACCATGCTTCTTGTCGATGAACTGCTCCAATACGGTGAGGGAAAAATCAGGGGAACGGCTAAAATAACGAGAGACAATCCTTTTTTGGATGAGTCAGGCGCCGTGGGGCAAAACTGCCTCGTAGAGATCATGGCCCAGACCGTGGCAGCCGGTAACGGTTATGACTGCATGCTAAGGGGTGATACGCTTAAAACAGGATTTCTCGTCGGTGTCAATGACTTTTCCTTCTATGAAGACGTTAGAATCGGTGATGAGCTGACTATTACCACAAAGGAAGAATCAAGCTTTGGAGATTTTTCCTTTGTAGAGGGGAGCATTAATGCAGGAAGCAGGTTAATTGCAAAGGGAAATCTCAAACTGTATGAAATAAAAGGCGCGCCGGAAAAAACAGCAGATTGGAAGCCGCCGGAAGAAGGTGACGGCACAGCAGAAGGCAGGGCTATTCCGGTAAATGACAAGACGCCTTTCTTTAAAGCCATCTCCCGATCTTCAATCAACTTTCATATTAATGATGATAAGGAGCAGGTAACATCGGACTTTTGCTTTAAAGATAACTTTCCCGGTTTTAAAGGACACTTCCCTCAATTTCCCATCCTTCCCGGTGTGATTATGATGGAAACCATTATGGTACTTGCTGAAACGCTATGCCGGAAAGAACTGAAAATCATCAATATCTCGAAGGCCAAGTTTTCCAGGCAATCCTATCCCGGTGATCTCTTGAGCGGTGAGGTCTCCATAACGTCAAGGGGAAATCTCCGGCAAATCAACGCAAAACTAACCTGCAATGGAAGACCTGTTTCCTCCCTTATATTGGAAGCAGCTTCAAAGTGATAATAAAATGAGCAGACGTAAAAAAGCGATATATTTCCAGAGAGAGGCAGGCAGGCCTGCCCCCCTGGTTGCCGCATCGATGAGAAAGGTAAGGTTTGAAGAAGTCGATCCTCTCGGCATCGTCTGGCATGGGCGCTATGCAAGCTATCTGGAGGATGGACGTGTCGCCTTTGGTGAAAAATATGATTTAAGCTACATGACGATGAGAAAAGAAAGATTCCTTGCCCCCATCGTTCAGATGCACGTTGACTATCATTCTCCTCTTCGCTATGACGACGACTTTACGATTGCGGCAAGGCTCGTCTGGAGTGATGCTGTAAAACTGAACTTTGAATACATACTTGAAAACAGCAAAGGCATGGTAGCGGCAACGGGCTATACGGTGCAACTGCTGACAGACCCTGAACAGAATGTCCTCCTGGCCCGTCCCCCTTTTGTAGAAAATTTATGCCGGCGCTGGATGAAAGGAGAGATCACTTGAAAGAAGTTGTCGTCACCCAAATGGCTGCTTTGTCCGCCATTGGAGATTCTCTCCATGAAATGTGGGAAAAACTGCTGGAAGGCCGGTCTGCCGTCAGAAAAATAGACCGTTTTTCTACTGAAAAACTTGAATTTCATTCCGGCGCATCCATCCCCTGGCTCGATAGCTGTGAGAGCGATAACAGGATCATCGAACTGACGCGAAAGCTTTTAAATCAAAGCATTGCGCCACCTGAAAAGACTTATGTCATCTGGGCAGGCATTAAAGGGGATACGGAATATATCGAACAAAAAGCGGAAGGGACCATAAAAACATCTCATTTCCTTGCAAGCCATTACCGCCGCTTTGCATGCCGGGCATTAGGCATTGAGGAAAATGGTATGGACCTTAACGCCGCATGCGCTTCTTCCACAGTTGCTCTCGCCATAGGAGCTGAACTCATTGCCTCAGGACAACAGTCAAGCGTACTGGTTTGTTGCGCCGATATACTGAGCCGTTTCAGCTTTACCGGTTTCGCGGCGCTAAGAGGCCTTTCAGCAACCCAATGCCGCCCCTTTGACGCCCAAAGAGACGGCCTGGTCCTCGGAGATGGCGCGGCGGCAATACTTCTCACCCATAAAGAGACAGCCAGAGACAACAATTATCCCCTTCTTGCCAGGCTTTCCGGCTGGGGTATCGCCAATGACGCCAATCACATTACAGGACCTGCAAAAGACGCAAGAGGACTCATTAAGGCAATAAGCTCGGCCACGGACCAGGCAGGCATATCACGGGACCAGATAGAAGCCTACTGCGCACACGGCACGGGAACAGTCTATAATGATGCCATGGAACTAACGGCAGTAGAATCAGTGTATGGATCGCGCAAATTTCCTGTCTTCTCCGTCAAGGGAGCCATCGGCCACACCCTGGGAGCAGCAGGTGCTCTGGAAGCAGCCCTGTCTGTTAAATCACTGGCTGAAAAAAGAGTCCCTCCTACGGCAGGCTTTGAAAACCATGAAGAGAGGACGGCAGGCCGCCTTTCATCATCGTCCCGGAATTTCGAAGGCAATTGCATATTAACGACAAATTCCGGTTTTGGCGGCTGCAACGCTGCACTCATATTCGAAAAGGTATAAGCATATGGAATTCAACATCAGAGGCGGATCATGGATAAATGGTGAAGGTTTCGGGATCCTTTCCGAAATCGGCGCCAACAAGTCGATAGCGCTGACGCATTCAGATCCGATTATTCCCGGAGCAAAAGAGCTCTTTCACGAACCGCTGCAGCGCTATGGCAGATTCGATACCTTTACAAAGCTTGGTTGTGCCGCCGCTGCCCTTGCCCTTGCCGATGCAGACCGCGGAAAAGCGGCTAATGGTGAGACATGGGGCATGGTCATCGCTTCCGATTATGAAGTCATGGCGACGGACCTCGAATACTACGAAACAACGGAGGAAGAAGGAGGCGCTTTTTCAAGCCCCAACCTCTTCTCCTATACCCTTCCCGTTATTACCCTCGGCGAATGCGCCGTTTACTATAAACTGACGGGGCCCACATTTTGCGTGGGCGACAACGGTTTAAGAGGCCTTAACGCGCTCAAATGTGCAGCATCAATGATGGCTCAAGGCAAAGCGACATCGATGATAGCCGGCTGGCTCGATGCCCCCCCTCCCCTCCCGGAAAGGGGACAACCTCAAAAAGGACATGCCGGTGCACTTTTTATTGTTCTTGACCTCTCCGATGAGAAAATAATATCATTAGAAAGAAAATTACATTATAAAAACAATACTTTTTACAATTATCAGGGCAATGAACTCAAATCATTACTTGATCTATTTTCATCAAAGGAGAATTAATCAATGGAGCTGAAACTTATTTATCCCAAATGGCGCAAACTCGACAGGCAGACACATTTTCACCTCCCTCCTCATGGGCCGGTTGTTTTTGCCGCTTCTCTCCCCGATTATGTGAACGTTACTTTTATAGATGATAATGTTGACGACCTCGACATGGAGGATTCTCCCGATATTGTTGCCCTCTCCATCATGCTTGTTTCCCAGATGCCAAGGGCACGGGAAATAGCCGCTCATTACCGGAAAAGGGGGGTAACAGTTATGGCGGGCGGTATTTCAACGGCCCTTCTCGCCGACGAAATGACCGAACATGTTGACTGCGTTTTTGTCGGTGAGTCTGAAGGTCGCATTGAACAGGTTCTTGATGACTTGAGGGCAGGCAATCTAAAGAAAATGTACCGTGATGCAGCCATGCCTGCCGTCGAACTGGTTGGGACGGCAAGGCGTGATATCCTCAACAGGGAACTTTACACCTACAAGGGAGTAAAAATGCTCGATCTCGTTCACGCATCGAGAGGCTGCCGTTTCGACTGTTTTCCCTGCTGTACCCCTTTTCTCGGTGGTCAGCTTTTCCGCCCGCGTCCCATCGATAAAGTGGTAGAAGAAATCAAATCCATTGACAACAACAGGCTCTTCGTCGTCGACAATTCACTGGCACAGAATTACGAATGGGAAGAAGAACTCTTCAAGGCTCTCATCCCCCTTAAAAAGAAATGGGTCAGTCATCCTATTGAAGATGACGACAAACTTCTCGACCTTGCTTACCAGGCCGGCTGCTGGTATGTCTACCAGGCTGTTTTCGACACCTCCGATATGATACGTAATCGTATTAAACGCTATAAGGACCACGGCATAGGCGTGGAAGGAACGATTATCCTCGGTACAGACAACCAGGACATCGATTATATTAAACGCCTTGTCGATTTCCTGCTCGAACTTGACCTGGATCTTGCTGAATTTACCATTTTAACACCCTTCCATCATACACCCATCAGGGCCGACCTTGAAAAGCAGGGACGAATCTTAAGTAACGGTCTTGAAGACTACACCTGTGACAGAGTTACTTTCCAGCCTAAAAACATGACCGTTACCGAGCTTCAGGATATTTACTACTATGCCTGGGAAACTTTTTACAGGGAAAGACCACAGGAACTGAAGATGGGTGACCTCTTTATGAAGGTTGTCGAAAGAGAGATGGCCGACGGAACCTATGAGGCGCCCAAAAGAGAAGCCAGAGTATCTGCACAATAATTTAAAAGTATCGGGAGTTCATGACTAAGATACTTTTAATATCGGCAAATGTAACGAAAGAACCTTTTCCCGTCTACCCGCTCGGTATGTCGACCGTTGCCCATGATTTACGCAGCCGGGGATATGAGGCTGTCGAATGGGACTATCTTGCCCAGGATGAATCAGAGGAGAAACTTCTCGAATTTGCAAGATCCCAGTCGCCTCACTTTGTCGGTTTATCTCTTAGAAATATAGACAACTGTAATTCAAAGCATACAGCTTACTATTGCGATCTCTACCGGCAGCTTGCCGACAGCCTGAGAAAGATCACAAATGCCGTTATCGTCCTCGGCGGCCCCGGCTATTCTCTTTTTCCTCAAGTATTGCTTGAAAAGATCGGCGCCGATTACGGTATTGAAGGGGAAGGAGAAGGCGTCTTTGCCGACCTGATTCAACTGATTGAATCAGGGAAAAAACCGGAGCAAAAGGTTCTGAGATCAACATCACCTCTTTCCGGTGAAATGATTTCGTCACCGGAACGGGATGATGAAACGGCGAACTATTACATAGCGCACGGAGGCATGCTCAACATCCAGACAAAGCGCGGATGCCCCTTTCGCTGCGCTTACTGCACCTACCCTGTCCTTGAAGGTAAATTCTACCGTTACAGGCCTGCAACAAAGGTTGTCGACGAAATCGAGATGCTGACGGAAAAGCATGATCTAAAGTATTACTTTATTGCCGATTCAGTATTTAACGATGCAGACAAACGTTATCTCGCCATTGCCGAAGAGTTGGTAAAAAGAAAAATAACCATACCCTGGATGGCCTACTTCAAACCTGACCGTTTTCAATCCCGGGAAGTTGCCCTTTTGAAAGAAGCCGGCCTCAAAGCTGTCGAATGGGGTACGGACTGTGCCAGTGACCGCACCTTAAAGGGGATGTGCAAAAACTTTACCTGGAGTGAGGTGGAAGAAAGCAACAGGCTATTTTCTGATGCCGGTATTGCTTCGGCTCATTTTATTATCTTCGGCGGCCCCGAAGAAACGGAAGAAACCGTCGAAGAGGGGATAGCCAACCTGGCAAGGCTGGAAAAATGTGTTGTCTTTGCCGCAACGGGTGTCCGGGTACTTCCGGGAACCCCCATGCACAAGCGGGCAATAGATGAAAAGGCGCTTTCACCGGAAGAGGATGTGCTGAAACCTTTCTTCTATTTTTCACCGCATACGACAAGAGAATATTTGCACGAAAGACTTATCAGGGCTTTCGAAGGAAAAACGGACAGGGTTTATCCCATGGGAGAAGATACGGACCGCGTCAATGCCTTTCATAAACTCGGTTATAAAGGACCCATTTGGGACCTTCTCCTGGGAAGAAGGGAAAGCAGAAGAAAAAGGAGCAGCCCGTGAACAGACCCCTCATTGTCATTCCCACATACAACAACAGCAATACACTCAGTAATGTTGTCCAAAAGGCCCTTTCTACGGGCCTGCCCCTGCTTGTCGTCAATGACGGCTCTACCGACGGCGCCATTGAAACCCTTGGCGGCAATAGGGAAGAAATTCTCCATTTTAGTAAAAATCAGGGCAAGGGCAAGGCAATCGTTGCCGCTGCAAATTGGGCCCGAGATCATGGCTACTCTCACCTGATTACTCTCGATGCCGATGGACAGCACGACCCTGCCGAGGCGCCCGGTTTTATTGAAAAACTGGAAGCCCATCCTCTGGCCATAATCATAGGTAAACGTAATTTTAAAAATGCTCAGGTTCCGGCGTCAAGCCGCTTCGGCCGCTGGTGGTCCAACTTATGGATAAGAATTACAACAGGCCAAAGCGTTGGGGACAGCCAGAGCGGATACAGGGCCTACCCCGTTGACGCCATTATAAAAGTTCCCTGCAAGGGACAAAGGTACAACTTTGAAGTTGAAATTATTGTAAGAAGCGCCTGGGCGGGACTGGAAATGATAGACCACGACATTTCAGTTAATTACTCTGCCGAAACAAAAGCGGCTTCCCATTTCCGTTCTTTCCGGGATAATTACCATATATCAGTGACTTACGCAGGGCTTGTTGTCAGGAACTTTTTGCCTCTTCCCCATAAAGTCATTTTCAAAAAGGAAGCAAATGATAAACCGGAAAACAGGCTTTCACTAAGGCACCCCTTGAAATCACTCAATATCCTGCTCAAGGAAAATACCACACCCAGGGAGATCGTTTCAGCCTCCATGCTGGGTATTCTGCTGGGCACACTGCCCCTTATCGCCATGCATTCCCTTTCTATTATTTTTATTGCCACCCGGCTTCGCTTAAACAGACTTATCGCGCTCAACATCAGTCATCTCTGCGCTCCTCCGCTCGTTCCTGCCATTGCCATTGAAGCGGGTCATTTCATTCGCCACGGAAGATTTCTGACGGAATTTAACTACCAGACCCTTGGCCATGAGGCCCATTTAAGGCTTTATGAATATATAATCGGCGCCATCGTCATTGCGCCCTTTCTTACGATATTTGCCGGTATGGCCGTCTACCTGCTTATCCAGGTCTACCAGGCCATTGTGCCGGTCAAGGGAAAGGAGGAACCCCTTGGCTGAAATAAAACCTGAGAAAGGCCCTGTTTATGGAAACCATCTCGGTTTCCGGTTTTTCCATGTGCTCATTAAAATGGCAGGGCCACTGCCTGCCTATATGCTTCTTGCCTTCATTCTTCCCTACTACCTTCTCATCCGGGTCAGCGCCAGGAAATCAGCTTCTTACTACCTGAAGCGCCGGTTTCCCGGCTACGGTCCTTTGAGGATCTTCTTTACCACCTACTATTATTTTCTCCAGTTCGGCAAGGTACTCATCGACCAGGCCTGTATGGGCATTATTGACAGGAATAAATTCGCCGTAGACTTTAAAGATGAAGAAATATTACGCGCCATTGCAGATACTGAAAAGGGGATGGTTCTTCTTACTACCCATGCCGGAAACTGGATGACGGCCATGGCAACGATGAATAAACTCTCCGTCCCGGTCAATCTTCTTCTTAACGTGGAAAATAGCGAAGGCAGGCATTTCTTCGACCTCTCGGGAGAACGAAATATCTTTAAATTTATTCCTCCCACAGGGTTTATGGGCGGCCTTGTAGAGGCAACAAACGTTCTCAATGAAGGTGAAATCCTTTCAATTATGGGAGACCGAAAAGAAGGAGCGAGGGTTATTTACCTGGATTTTCTGGGTGAGAAAGCCCCCTTTCCCGTCACGCCCTATCACCTCTCCCATGTGACAGGCGCCGATATTGTGGTACTTCTAACAGCAAGAACAGGACGGCTCTCTTTTTCTATCGAGGCCCATTGCATTACGGAAAAACTGGATCTGTCCGATAAGGGCCGTGATGAGGCAATGAAGCTGCTTGCAGAAAAATATGTTACATTGTTAGAAAAATATACCAGTAAACACCCCTTTATGTGGTATAACTTCTTTGACTTCTGGAGTGAAGAAGAAAAGGGGATAAAGCGGGTGACGGCCGGCGCCGGAAATTAGTTTCACCATTTAATTCTAAACCTGTAAAAGCATTTGGACAGAGATTTCCACTGATATATTATACTATTTCCGTGATCCGCACTGCGGGGATTGCATGGTTTAAATATTCAAAGAAAGGGACTAATTGACAAGGAACAGAGGGAAATCTAAAAAGACCTCTCCAGCTTTTGAGTGATGATTTCTACTTTCAATCGAAATAACAGGCTGTGGCAATTTTCCAGGGGAACAAGCTTTAACTAAAGCCATAATTGACCGTTAATTCGCATACTGCCTGTTATTATCGAAAACCATAATTATGAATATCTGTGAAAATCATCTATTATCTGTGTTAATCTGTGTTTAACTAAATTGTCAGCATAAATCAATTAGGAGGTTTTTCAATTGTCACTGGAAAATGAACTGAAAGAACTAATTATCAAGGACCTTAAGCTCGTCGATGTTACAGCTAAAGACATTCAGGACGATGATCAGTTATTTGGTGATGGTCTCGGACTCGATTCTCTGGACGCCGTCGAACTCGTTGTCCTTCTGCAAAAACATTATAAAATAGAAACAAAAGACCTGGAAGAGTCGCGCGAAGTCTTTACATCCATAAAAACGCTTGCTGATTACGTAAGGTCTAAAAGGGGTAACGCATAAAAATTAATGGAAGCGGTGATTACAGGACTGGGCCTTATCTGTGCGGCGGGGGAAACCGTTAATGAAGCCATGACCACTCTTTATTCGGGGATGCGCAACCCGGCCCTTCCCCTGAGAATAAAGACGGAACTTGATAAAAAACCACCTGTCTTTGAAGTCGCATCGGACCTCGATAAATTCAATCCCGGTAATGACGAATCAAGAACGACCCTTCTCCTTTTGTCCGCCCTTGATGAAGCGCTTGCTCATGCAGGTATTGACAAGGATTACCTTGACTCAATCCCTGTTGGTGTCGCCATGGGAACAACGGTGGGCTGTACGCTTAACAGGGAAAGCTTTTACCGCGCCTACCGCAGGGGTGAAAATCCGGGCATAGAGCCCATAGGAAGGTTTTTGAGAAATAACCCGGCCCTCTATGTAGCCCGGCGGCATAATTTCAGCGGTCCTGCCATTACCATTGCCAACGCCTGTTCGTCGGGAACGGACGCTATCGGCATGGGAAAAAGCTGGATAGAAAGCGGGCTTTGCCATATGGTCATTGCCGGGGGAAGTGATGAACTCTGCCGCACTACCTATCTCGGTTTTAATTCATTGCTTAACACCGCTCCCGAACCCTGCCGGCCCTTTGATAAGAACAGGAAGGGACTCAATCTCGGTGAAGGCGCAGGCGTGCTCATCCTCGAATCGGAGAGCTCCCTCAAAAAAAGAGGGGCAAAAAAGCTTGCCGCAGTGGCAGGCTATGCCACAAACAGCGATGCCTACCACCCTACAGCCCCCCACCCTGAAGGACGCGGTCTGACACGTGCCATGGCTCATGCCCTTAAAATGGCAGAAACTTCACCGGCCCGGGTATCATTTATCAATGCCCACGGCACCTCTACAACAGAAAATGACAAAGTGGAAGGAAAAACCATTGGCCGTCTTTTTCCCGATGCCCTGCCTGTTGTTTCAACGAAGGCCTTCACAGGTCACACTCTGGGGGCGGCAGGCGCTGTAGAAGCCATTTTCAGTGTTATGGGACTCATTGATGGTAAAATTCCGGCAACCATTGGTTTTGAAGCCTTCGATGAGGCCTGCGCCATCGAGCCGACGAGTGAGGTGACGCCCGTTAAAGGTAACATAGCTGTCTCCAATTCTCTGGCCTTTGGCGGCAACAATTCAGTGCTTGTTTTAAGGGGGAAGGGTTTATGACACCTTCCATACTCGGTATGGGCTCCGTATCTGCCCTTGGTTGCGGCATTGAAACATTAAGAGAAGGCCTTATCCGGGAAAAACAACCGGCCATTACAAAAAGGGAGTTAATGACCCCGGAGGGACTTAAGTCGCTCCCCGTCTACACATCCCGCGTTGAAGGCCTGGAACGCTTTATCCCCAGAAACAAATTAAGAAGGATTGATCCTTTTCTCCAGATGGGACTTTTGTCCTCTTACCTGGCTATTGAAGACAGCGGCATTGACATTGCCCGTATGGAAGATAAAAGCCGTGTGGGAATTATTTTCGGCACAGGATACGGCCCCCTGCAAACATCCTTCAATTTTTTCGATACCCTCATAGACGATGGAGACAAGTGCGCCTCGCCTACCATGTTTGCCAATTCGGTCCATAATGCCCTCGTTTCCAACGTTTCTATCGCCTTAAAGATAGAAGGCCCCTGCCAGACCTTGACCTGCTTTGATATGACGACATGGGCTGTTTTTTCAACAGCATCTGACTGGCTCGAAAGGGGTATCGTCGATTATGTCCTGGCAGGCGTAGGCGATGAATACTGTGAGGTAAGGGGTTATGCCGTCCTTCTCTCCACTTCAGACAGGGCAAATGCCTTCTCACCGATGGACTTTAACGATTGCACCTATCTTCCGGGAGAAGGTTTCATTACTTTTCTCATGGGAAAGGACAAGAGTAAACAGGGCTACGGAAGGATTGAATCGCTTGGATCAGGAAAAATATCAAGCCTCCATACGGGGGGGTGTGACGCTCATTTTCTTGCCGCCAATGGTAATTCAGAGACGGGCCCTTATTACAATCAATTAAAGAGAGAGACGATTCCTGCATTTGCCTATTCAAACCTTTATGGCGGTATGCCCGCCGGGCAGGGCTTCGATATAGCGATTGCAGCGCTGTCGCTGAAAGAGGGCGCCCTCTTTTCACCTCATCATAACACCGGTAAGCAGAGTAAAACCTCACTAAAATCGATAGGCTGCATTCAATGTGATAATAATGGAAATGGCAGCATTATCCGTATTGCATCTTAAATAGTTTTCATCCGGAAACTATAATAAATGAAACTTTGTTTTCAATTCGGAAAGGAGGGATTTTTTGCAAGGTCAAGGAAATCAAGGGTTTCGCCGAGTTGTACTACTGTACATCGCACAAGCAAAACCGAAGATTGACGCAGAGATTGCGAAAAAGCACCCTTTCCGGATGAAAACTAAATAGTAATTATCGGAAACTGTAATATGTCAGGCAAAAAAAAGTTAATATTCCTTACAGGAACACTTCTCTTTTCTCTCCTCGCCTTGAGTGTGACTCCTGTCACAGCTGAAGAGAATAAAAAATATGCCGTCGTTTCAAAAAAGAGAAAAGCTCAAATAACAAAAAACATTGAAGACAATCTTCATACCCTAAAAACGCTGAGAGCCGACTTTATCCAGGAAAGGCATATCGCCCTCTTTCTTGACGTTCTTAAATCGGGCGGCCTTCTCTCCTTTGAAAGGCCGGGCAAGTTGCGATGGGAACTGACGGAACCCTACAGAACGATTATGCTCTTTAACGACAATAAGGTTGCCAAATTCCGCATTGAAAAGGGAAAAATTGAAAAGGCCGGCCTCGGCATGGAGGACCTCCTTCGCGGCGTTTTGGGCCAAATAATCTCCATCCTTAAAGGGGATTTCAGCAAGTCAATGAAGGCCTATAATATGGAGGTTTTTGAAGGGGAGAACTATCTGCTTAAGCTTACACCCAAATCAGAAAAAATGGCGAAAACCATTAACTCCCTTGAACTCTTTTTTGATATTGAATCATTAAACATGTCACAAATCATTATCAGAGAACCGCAGAACGATTTTATGAAAATAACCTTCTCTAACCAGAGAATCAACGAGACGCTGAAGGCCAGGCTTTTTAATTTAGAAAGTCCGGAATTTTAAAGAATTCCTGCCGGAAAATGAAGCAGGGATTTCCATAATCTATTAAGCCTAAATCAATTAATGCAAAGCAAATACACGTCTCTTATTCTCCTTATCTTCTGCCTCTTCATTACCTCAGGCTGCGCAAGCCCGACTATTGAAAAGAAACCTCCTCTTCCCCAATTGCAGCCTCTCGAAGAAGCGCTCCCTGAATCGCTCTATCCGGAAGAATTTACCCTGAACCAGCGTATCATCCTCACCCTTGATGAAAAGGAGTATGACTTTATCGGCTACCTTGCGGCAGACCGTAAATCAGGATTCAGGGCCATGACCTTTGGAGAGATGGGAGGAAAGGTATTCGACCTGGCCTTTGCCGGGGGGAAAGCCGAAATATTTAAAAAACCGGAAAATATGCCCATCAGGCCCATTATAGAAGGCGTCATAGGCGATATAAGGCATATCTACTTTCAACCTGATTTCCATGAGGCCTTTCAACTAAAAGGGGAAGAAGGAAAATCCTTCTTTATTATACTGAAAGATACAACAGAACAGACGGAATATCATTATTCAGCCGACAAAACGCTTTATCACTCCAAACAGGTATCTGAAAATCGCATCGTGCGGGAAGCAAGCCACCTTGATTACAAAATATTTCCCGGATGGGACAAGGCGCTTCCATCACGGATAAGGGTTGTCAACCATCGCTGGGACTATACTATGGATATAACCCTTATCAAAATATCAAGAGGAATAAAAAATCAGAGGGTTACCAGGCATTGATCTCGCTCTAAATAATCGGGCAAAAGAGATTTTTTGACAGAGATCTTCACTATTTTATTATGATCTTCACAGCATTAATTAAAAGAAAATTTCCACCATTCTTAATAAAAATATTCGTTATTTTTATCTCTGATAATCATAAGTTATCCCTCTTTATCGATCTTTAATTAAGGTTTACCCTATGACCGACCTTCAAAATCAAAAAACCCCGGAGGCTTTTTTTCTCAAGCTTTTTAAGCTAAAAACCCCTCTCCTCATCGCTTTTGCATTCCTTTTAACCCTCCTGGCTATTTCTTCAACAGGTATCCGGCTGAAGGAAGACATTATGGACCTTCTCCCCCTTGATGATCCCGTCATCAATAAGCATCATACCATCATCAAGGGATTCAACAGGATGGACCTCACCTTCTTCGATATAGGCCCCTTAAATGATAAGGCGAAGGTAAGTCCCGACGATATGATCAAAACCGGAGACAGGCTGGTGGAAAAGCTTAATGGAGAGGGACTTTTTTCAGAAATCTTCTACAGGTGGGATGAAAGCGACTTAATGGAGACACTGGAATTGCTTGGAAAGCACCGGTCATCACTTTTTACGGCGGAAGATGAAATAAAGCTTGAAGAAAAACTCGAACCGCAAAGGATCAGGAAAAACCTTATCAACTGGCGGCGTATTCTCACTGAATCTCCAACGCCGGCAATAAGCCGGTCCTTCTACAATGATCCTCTCTCCATGGACAGCCTCATTCTCTCAAAAATTGCAGCCTTAAGAACGAGCGGAACAGCGGTAAAAATGGAACAGGGCCGTGTTTTTTCTTCTGATTTGAAGCATCTTCTCATATTGGCAAAACCGAAATTTCCCGGCACAGACAGCGTTCATGCAAAAAAGCTGGTTGCTTCAATAGAGCAGGCCATTCATGAAATCACCCATAGCCCCAGGAATAAAGGAATAAGAATTGCCTATCTCGGCAGCCACCGCTTCAGTCTCGACAATTCAACGATGATCAAGGGTGATATTGAAAGGACGCTCACCATCTCGCTTATTGCCATTATCATCCTGTCGCTCCTCGTCTACCGACGTCCTCTTCTCTCAATCATTACCGTGCTGCCCGCCTTTTTCGGCGCCTTTTTTGCCTCGGGCATTTTGAGGATTATTTCACCTGAAATTTCCGCCATATCCATCGGCTGCGGAGCCATGCTGGCAGGAATTGCCGTCGATTACGGCATCCACATCCTCTTTCATATAGACAGGTCTTTAGAAGCCGAACATGATCACAATGAAATCGCTGCAACCCTTGGCCGCCTCATAAGGCCCCTCTTCCTGGGCGCCACTACGACGATAGGCGCCTTCCTCTGTCTCCAGGCTTCTCTCATGCCGGGCCTTAGACAACTGGGGCTCTTTGCCGCTTTTGGTATTGGTGGCGCATTTCTTTTTTCCATCCTTGCCCTGCCCCTCATTATTCCTAAAGGAGCAGCCAAAAAAGGGAGAGAACCCGTCATTAAGGTAAGTAATATTTTTCCCCCTTATTTTAAGTGGGTGGAAAAAAACAGGGCCATTATTATTATTATCGTTTCAGGGCTCACATTAATCTCACTTTATGGATTAAAGGGACTTGGCTTCGAAGGTGATATTCAAAAATTAAACGCTGCATCGAAGGAAACAAAAAAAGACTGGAAGGAGATTATTAAAAACTTCGGTTCTACCATGAGTTCAACTTCAGTTGCCGTAAAATCCTCTTCAACAGAAGAAGCCTTAAATCTTAACGACAAGCTCTTTGATGAATTGCTGAAGCTCAGGGAGGAGGGACTTATTGCATCAATTCAATCAGCTTCGGAACTGATCCCCGGCAGTGAAAAACAGCAAATGAACATAAAGCGGTGGAATACCTTCTGGCACGAAGAGCGCCTTGCAAAAGTGGCTGACGATCTGAAAAAAGCGGCGCTGGAAGTAAGAATGCGAACACAAATATTAATGCGGGCCCTTGCCGGCCTGCCGGGAGTCTCACCATCCCTTGCCGTTGAAGAACTCAACAAAGGATTTCTGAAAAATATCCTTTCCAGCAACCTCTCTATCACAGAGGAAGAAACATTTATTCTGACCAACCTCAAACTGACCGATTACAAGAACTATAGCCAGGTAGCAAGATCGATAGAAAGCAGCGTCCCGCAAGCCATTATTACCAATAGCCGTCACTTTGCCCAACATATGATTAACCTTATTTACAATGAACTTGAACGGCTGGGCGGGCTGGCCTTAATAATCGTCACCTTTATTATCATTGCCTGGAGAAGAAAAAGGGGAAACACACCGGCCCTCATCCTCCCCCTCCTGCTTAGCCTTTTCTGGACCTTCGGAATTATGGGACTCACAGGAATTAAACTCAATATTATGAACGCCATTATCGTCATCTTCATCTTCGGCCTCGTCATCGATTACGCCATTTTTCTTCAGGCAGCCTGGAGAAATTCTGATGCAGGGGAAGCTAACCACCTCTCCATCACCTGCGGCGCCATCACCATTTCAGCGACAACCACCCTCTGCGGCCTCGGCTCCCTTCTCTTTGCTGACCACCCTGCCCTGCACGCCATCGGCCTTACCGCCTTTTTGGGCATATGCTGCGGCCTTGCCGCTGTTATGCTGCTTATTCCGCTGTCCGGGAAGAGAGATCTATAACAATCTGCTCACAAGGCAAAATAAAGGCGCCCTCTCTCACCACCCGACTAAACGATTTTACCATACTCAATTAAAAGCTTTTCCGGAGTTACTTCCAGTGCTATAATAGGCATTCCTTGTTGATAGATGCAAACAAACACCAATACTCTCTTTAATCTATGAGCGTGATTACCGGGAAAAACCTGAATATTCCAACACGGCGTTATCTGGCAGCCACAATTATACCGCTTGCGCTCTTTTACTCTTCCATACTTCTTCTTATTAACAACATTAATACTCAATATGAATTTACCCAAAAAGAGATAAAAGGCGTATCCGTCATCAGCCAGCTGCATAATTCCATCATCGGACTTCAAAAAATAAGGGGTCTTTCAGGAATTACCCTGGACGACACTGATGATATTATTGATGAGGTAAAAACACTTCAGTATGAGTTTAATGATTCCTTAAATAGAATAACATTTGATGATAATTTTCAGAATATTGTCTTTTCCGGCGAATTGCATAGCGTAAAAAACAGGATCGATAATCTTTTCAGAGCTAATTCATTAAATACAAGCAGTGACGATCTCTTTCTTGAATATACCAACTCTATTGCCCGGCTTAAACAAATCATAAAAATAGCTGCCGACCGTTCTAACCTGACACTGGACCCTGAACTGGAAAGCTATTACATGATGTCTCTCATTACGGTGCAGTTTCCCGAAATCATTGAACTGCTTGGCAGAGTAAGGGGAAAGGGAAGCTCGCTCATTGCCGGCACGAATAAGAGGGATGAAGAAACAGGCCGGCTCCTTGGCCATCTGGCAGTCCTCAAGGTTGGCCTTGAAAACATGAAAAATACCACAAAAATTGTTTATGCAGCATCACCTGAACTTGAGAAACGTTTACAGAAAATGATTATAAAGGCCGAAGAAAAGGCAAATCTCTTTATTTCTTATACAAACGAGGCCATTTATGGAACAAGCCGCCTTTCTCCTCTTGAGTATTTCAATAAAGGGACGGAAGCCATAACGGCATACCTGGCTCCTCACAGAGAAATTGGCAGGATGCTAACAGGTCACCTCCTGGAAAGGGCCGACAGACTCCGCCTGCTTCGTAATCTAAGCTTTACCGGCACCCTCATTGCCGCCATTCTCATTATTTACTTTGCCTTCTCTTTCTATAAATACAACAAGGCCATATTTAATAAAATTCAGCACATGTCCATAACGGATATGCTGACAGGACTTTATAACCGGCGATATATGCATATGATAATCAATAAGGAAATCAACAGGGTTCACCGTGAAAAAAAGAGCTTTTCTCTCGCCATTCTCGATGTCGACTATTTTAAACCCTTTAATGATAATCATGGACACCTTGAGGGAGACACAGCCCTCATTGAAGTTGCGGCAGCATTAAAAGAAAACCTCAAAAGAGCAGGCGATTTTCTATTCAGGATTGGAGGGGAAGAATTTTGTTTTTTCTTTTCCGGTGAAAGCAGTAAAGCAACACTTGCCATTGCCGATGAAATCCGCGCATCCATTGAAAAGTTGGAGATCCGCCACAGGAAAAGCGCCATATCGTCTTTTCTCACTATTTCCATCGGTATCGCGCACAGCAATGCACTATCAAAGGAAACCTACAGTCTGCTAATGCAAAAAGCGGATGAAGCCCTTTATAAAGCGAAGCTCAAAGGAAGAAACCGCTGTGAAATTATTCACTTGTAGCGCTACAACCGGGTGGAACTAGTCCAGCATTTCCACCATCATCCTGCAAAAAGCAGAAACAGGGGTTCTCTCCCTATTCCGCCCCCAAACCTGTCGCCCTGGCCCTTCAACAAGCCTCTGCCGAGTCTGCCGAAGCGCTCATGACAGGCCCGTCGGAGGGCCATCTATAAAACACCAAACATGCCGGATACAACAATGTCATTGACAAACAACTTTGATTAAGGTAGAAAAATTGCAGGAGAATCAGAAAACCCGAACCGAATACGGTTCCAGGCTTTTTTTGTAATAATTTAGAGAATAGAAATCCGCTGTTGTCCATTAAAACCGGATGAATGCCTTTTTTTAAATCGATGAGGACAACTCATTTCTTGTGGAAAAATGCATAATAAATACATACAAATGAAATTAATTGCCCCATTGATAAAAAGCTATTTACTCATAGTCGTCGCTGCACTTTTTTTAATCATCATAAACACTTCAAACAGAAAGGACCATAAACCATGAAAATCATTAAAATTACACTCTTACTTATCGTTTTTTCAAGCACTTCAGTCTATGCAAAAAATGCTTCAGAAACAGCAAAAGACTATTTCAATAGGCTAAAGAAAAAGGACTATAATGGCGCCGCATCCTATTTTGACCCGAATGCATTAAATGAATTTCGTCAAATGTTGAGTTTCATCAACGAAATACCTGCTGAAGGGCAAAAGGGCTTTTTAGAGGCATTCTTTGGCGCCGGCGCTACGAAAGAATCCGTTTCAAAATTATCAAATTCCGACTTCTTTTCATCCTTCCTAAAAGCCGTCATGAGCCAGGCAGAAGCTGCCGGTGGAATAAATTTCGATGGAATGGAAGTGTTGGGAGAAGTTTTGGAAGGTTCGAATATTTCTCATGTAGTCACAAGAAACAGAGTTTCCATGGGTGAGATCGAAATGGAAGCCATGGAAGTTGTTTCTTTCAAAAAAAATGGGAAAGAATGGAAGGCGCTTTTGTCAGGGAAAATGAAAGGGATGGCAAGACAGTTACGTGCAGTTATAAAACAGCAACAGTAATCTCTAAAAGAGGCTTTATAAAATAAAATGGAAGACAATTGGAACAAGCCACCTAAGTGAATCACCGCCGGCAAAGCCGGAGGCTTGATTTTGTGAACCGCTCAAAGCGGTATATTGAAAATAATTCTGACCACCTAAAGGTGATTATCCCTTTAAAGTATTTTCGGAGTTGACCATACAAAACCATTCGACAATATTTCGGTATCCAACAACGTTATACTTTCATTCTCATTTCCTGTGACATAAACTTTGAATATTTTCCATGTGGCGTCTCCTTTTCTGGATTGAGCGGTTCACATCATGGAGGCTCCACTATTTTCCTGTATCTGTCAAACTCTGATCCCCCGGCTTTGCCGGGGGACTACCTAGAGGAATATACGGTAATCAGCAAATGACACATCTCTAACTATTCATTTTTTAATGGTTTTACCATCTCTATACTATATGGTACAATTTAAAAATGAAAGCTATTCAGGAACGGGGACAAAAAACCAGGCAGCGCATTATTGATGTTGCTTTTAAATTATTTCATAAACAAGGCATCCATGCCACCAGCGTTGATGAAATCCTTAAACACTCTGATGCAGGCAAGAGTCAGTTTTATTATTATTTTAAAAATAAAGATGATTTGATTCACGCTGTAGTACAGGATTTTTATCAAAAGCTAAAGGGCAAAGACTCTGCTTTGTCTTTTGATATTCAATCCTGGGGAGATTTGGAAAACTGGTTTGCTTCTTTTATTAATTTCCAGAAATCCACCGCATGTTCCCTGGGTTGCCCTTTGGCGACAATTGCTTATGAACTTGGTCATGACCAGCAGTTAATCAGGCAGGATATTCATCTCATTTTTGAATTCACATGCAATGCCCTGGCACGATTTTTCACCGCTTTAGCCGATAAAGGAGAATTGAAAAAGGGTGCGAACCCTGATGAAATGGCTAATCTTTGTTTTGTCACTATGCAAGGTGGAATGCTGATTTCTAAAGTCAGGAAGGAAACTCATGATTTTGAAAGCTCCGTTGCTCATGTGCTGAACTATTTAAAGTCATTTAAAAAATAAAGGCTCCTTTAAAAAATCTGTTCCACCACACCGGCTGCATTTAAAATACTCCTTTTCTTCTTATAAAGGCCTTTTTTTCATCCTTTTTCCCTTCTCAACATGAATGCCCTAAAACACCTCAAAGTGATAGATTTAAAAAAATATCTTTCTTGTTGACACAAATTGTACTAATTGGTATACATATTTGTACTTAACGGTACATATCTTAAATAATAAAAAAGGAGACAATATGAAACTTCACGGATTAGACGTGTCATCACCAACCAACAAAGTTCGTTATTTGGCCAATGCCTTAGGAGTTGATTATGAGTTTAATTTGGTTATGCCTCTAAGTGAACAGACACAAAATGAGGATTATCAAAAGCTCCACCCGGCGGGTAAGGTTCCGGTTTTGGAAGATGGAGATACTACCCTTTTTGAAAGTGCTGCAATTATTAAATATCTCGCCAGAAAATATAAATCTTCCTATTATCCGGAAGATATTGAAATTCAGGCAAAAATTGATCAGTGGATAGATTTCGTTTCAGTCCATGTCCGTAGCGCCATGGTCCGTGTTTTTTGGAATACGGTCGGTATTAAATTCATGGGAGAGGAAGTGGATGAAAAATCCTTGCAGGCTGGTCGGGAATTTTTAGACCGTTTTTTACCTATCCTTGATAAGCAATTGGGAAAAAATAAATATTTGGCCGGTAATGAGTTGACCCTTGCTGATTTTAATCTTTTAGCCGAACTCGATGCGGCAGAACCGGCAGGAGTTGATATTACACAATATCCTAATCTGAACACCTGGCGTGAGAACCTTAGAAAAGAAGATTTTTATCAGGTCGATCGCTCTTTCGGAGAATCTTTGCTTGCAAAACATTTAAATGCAAACTAAATTGCACTTTAAATAATAACTCAAACGCTAATGCACATTTAAAGGAAGTCAATATGGCCCAATACATTATTAGTTACATAGGTGGTAATCAGCCATCCAGTCCGGAGGAAGGTAAGCAACATTTTGCAAAGTATAAGGAATGGTTATCTTCATTGGGTGACTCAGCTATTAGTCCTGCTAATCCTTTAAAGAATACAAACACAGTAAACCCTGACGGTACTGTCACTAAGGGAAGTATAACGGCAATGTCCGGTTACACTGTCATTGAAGCTGATTCTATGGAGTCAGCACTGGACATGGCAAAAGCTTGCCCCTTTCTCCATATTGGCGGTTCACTTGAGGTGTCGGAGTTAATACAGATACCTCGATAAAATTATCATAACACTCACTTACAGAGGGAAGAAAAATATAATGGATTGGCTCTATCCGGCAAATACAAAGTTTTATGATGTGATTGGCGCTTTTAGTCAGGCTGAAACCTACTGGCCCGTTAATTCAAATGTCATCGTTGGCGATACCGTTTATATTTATCTGGCTGCACCATACAAACAGATAGCTTTTGTTTGTCAAGTTAGTGAAATGAATCTTGGTGAAGAAAAAATTATTGATTATATTCGTCCTTTCTTCAAAAAGGCTCCTCAAAATAAAAAACCATCAAAATCCTTTATGAAGCTGCAGGGGATATCAAAAATTCCTATCGAAAAAGAATCGCGTCTCTCTTACAGCTTTCTTAAAGAGAATGGTTTGAATGGAATGCTCATGGGTCCGCGAAAACTTGATAATAATCCACTTCTATTCAATTATATAAAAGGGAATTTGTCATGACTTATGAAGAGGCAGTAAAAAAAGTTACTAAAGAAGAAGGTGTTCAACTTTCAACAATGATGAAAACTCCCTGCTTGCGATACAAGGGAGAGTTTATGGCAATGATCTTTGAAAAAGAGGACTCTCTTATCATAAAGGTTTCTCCCCGGCGAGTTAATGAAATTATTTCATCAGGCAAAGGCAGGGAATTTAACTTTACAAAGAAAAGGTTTAAAGAATGGGTACTCATTCCTTCAGCTTATGAAGATGATTATGAAGATTTCATTTATGAATCACTGGAATATGCGAAAGAGAAGCTAAGTGATTAAGACTTTCTTATAGCTTTAAAAAGGAGCACCTCCTTGCACCACGTAATGTTCGATATCGATGGCACACTGGTCCAATCTTATGACTTTGATGCCCGCTGCTTTGTTGAGGCCATCGAAGAAGTAATGAACCTGACAATTGACAGCGATTGGTCACAGTACAAATATGTGACGGATGCCGGCATAGTTGATGAAATCATCGATTTGAATAGCCTCGGTGGGAAGAAAGATGAAATCAGTGAAAAAGTAAAAAAATGCTTTGTGCGAAAAATTTCAGAACACCTTGAACAAAATCCGGCTCAAGAAGTACCCGGCGCCTCTTCATTTTTATCCCGCTTGCATTCAATGGATAATGTCGCCCTCTCAATTGCCACAGGCGGCTGGTATGAAAGTGCAATACTCAAATTAAGTTCAGCAGGAATTTGTGCCGCTAATATTCCTATTGCCTCTTCCAATGATCATTTCAGCAGAACTGAAATTATGAAAATTGCTGAGTCCCGGTCAAATACCAAGGGTTCAGCAAAGCACACCTATTTCGGGGATGCCGGCTGGGACAAAAAGGCCTGCCATTTACTGGGCTGCAATTTTGTGCTTGTCGGAAATAAAATTGATCACCATCAGCGTATTAATGATTTCCTGTCAGTTAACGAAGCAATGGCATTTATTGGTTTATAAAATCCCATATTTAAATTGCCTCTTATTCCACTTCAATCTTGCTCACAAAAAGAATGGCCGGAAAGTTCTTCTTTAGCTCCTTGCTGTAGAAATTGGACATAAAAACGCCTTTGCTGTAGTGGATTTTTGTTCCCACTTTTAGATTTATCTGCGGCCCTGCCAGCCATTCGCCCGTACCATTCTTGGATACGAGTATGTAAGTATATCGCTTTGTCTGCAAGAGGTACTTGACAATCCCTGTGTTGGGAAGATTTGACTGTTTTTTAATTGTTTTTTCTTTTGCTTTCTCCTTAACAACTTTAGCCTTCCCCTCTTCAGCCCAGTAACCGATATGGCCCTTATCGTTAAATGTTGCATACTCGACACTATTCTGATAGCCATCACTGTTTGTCCCTCCCAGGATGTATATCCAATCCTTATAAACGGCTGAACCAAGCATTGACCGGGGTGACGAAAGGGGTGTTGTCAATTGCCAGGAACTTAATTCTCCATTCTCGTTGGCTGTAGCCATTTCAATGCTGTCAAGGTATTCCGCCCCTGTAATCCCGCCAATGGCGTAGAGTCGCTTCTTGTTTGTTGCCGTTGATAGCCCGTACCGGCCTGTCTTAAGAGGTGACGTTTTCTTCCATTCCTCGTATCCCGCTTCATCGATGACTTTAGACCACTCCACATCCTGAATACCGATGCCTTCTGTTTCATGATGCCCCCCCACAACGTAGGTCAAACCTCCGACCATTTTGACACCGTTAATATAGCGCAGCACCGTCAAAAGTTCTCCCTCCTCATACCATTCATCGAGTGTGCCGTCTTCCATAATTCGGGCATGTTCAACACTCTTTAACATATCTCCGGAAAATCCACCGTAAACAAAAAGCATGTCATTAGCTGCCGTTACTTTCGTGCATCTGCGGCGCATTGTCATAAGATGCTTTTCCATTTGCCAGGAAGAAAGAGAGCCGTCGGGCAATACCCTGGCGCGTTCTGTTGAACGGAGCAGAACCTTTCCATACTGCCCTTTACCTCCGCCGACAACATAGATGTTACCTTTATAAAATACGGCATCAATAAAACCTCTCGGTTCATTTAAGGGCGGACCTTTCTTCCAGGGGCCGAGAGAGCCGTCATTCATAATTTTTGCATATTCTGTTGTATTGATAAAATTCCTGCCGTCTACGCCCCCGATTGCATAAATATGGCCATTAGCGACAACAAGGGCAGCGCCTGCCCTGGCGGTAGTCATGGGAGAGGTCTGCTTCCAGCCGCTTACCCAGACATTTTTTTGTTTTTCACAAGCAATGGAAAAAAGAGGAATGGAGATCACAAGGATGAATAAAAATTTTTTCATGAAAGTATTTTAGTGAATGCAGCAGAATAAAAAAAGAAAAAAAGAGGGCATTCAAGCCCTCTTTAATGATTAACGCAGAGAAAACATTACGCTTTGCTTCGGCGCCTGAAAAAGATGAAAAGCGTTCCGCCAATGATGGCCATGAAAAAGGGAACTGCAAAGGGATGCTTTATTCCATAAACAAGGGGGGTCAAGGCCCACCTCGTCATCATGCGGAGTCCTTCATACCTCTCTATTACCTCTGCAAGAGGCGGTGAATATTTATAGTACAGCGCTACAAATTTCCTGCCTGCTGAATGAGTCAGCAAGTGATTATCTCTGAACTGTCTCAGTAGGGTAACTTCCGACGCCATATAGCTTCCGTAAGCGGCTGTAGCGATAAAGCAACTTCCACCGCTTCCCCCTGAAGGAGCTGTTACATTTGTACCGGTTCCCGTAAAGGCAACATTAACGGTGCTTTCATCAGCATCGTCGGACGTTATCACCAATGTAGCGCTTTTGGCCCCTGTTGAGCCCGGTGTGAAGGTAACTCCCATGGTGCAGTTAGTGCCGCCGCTGACTGTCGTAGGCGTCGCAGAGCAAGGATTCAGCCCTTTAGATAAATCGTAACTGAATTCAGACGCATTGGTGCCGTTGATTTGAATGTTGCTTACCGTCAAATCCAGATCACCCGTATTTAAAATGGTGACAAAATGTTCCAGTGAATTTGTATTTACAACAGTATTGCCGAAATCGATTTGGAGGTCATTATTTATGCCTTGAGAGTCAAATACATCTATCTCCTGAGGAAGAACGGATGCCGATTCATATGCTCCCATATCGCAGTCAGGGGTACCGTCTCCATCACCATCGGTGGGGCGAAGATTGCCGCGCTGGTCAGTGATGATGGTCGACCCCGTGTGGTCCGTGCATGCGACCGGATTTCCGGCATCGATTGCCGGACTGCCGCTTTGCAGCGCATGGGTCTGCGTATTTCCGCCATTATTGGCAAGTGATCCCAGGAGCGGATTCTGTCCCGTAATATCACCGGTGCCGTCATTTTTTGTACATCCCGCCATATCCTGAATTAGATTGTAAGTACTTGATGAGATATTACCGAAGCAGTCCACACCACCGCCGGCTGTATTGCCGGCAACGATACTGTTTTGCAACTGAAAATTTCCTACGGCGATGGATACGCCACCACCCGAGCCTGCGCTGCTTGAATTACCGGTAATGGTCACATTATTTAATTTTGAAAGGGGGCTCGTGGCTTGTAAAATACCGCCGCCGTTTCCCGTTGACGCCGTATTGCCTGAAATAGTCACGTTGTTTGCGTTAAGCGTGCCTGCATTGTAGATTCCGCCCCCTGCTGCGGCTTCATTGGTGGGACCTATAGTGCTTCCGTTGAGTGTTATGGTACCGTCGTTATTATATAATCCGCCACCCATTGAGGTGATTGAAGTAACGGCATTAAAGCTCACCGTGCTGTCCGTTAAGGTTATAGTTCCGAGGTTTATTTCATAAATTGCGCCGCCGTTAAGGGCTTTATTGTTGGTAAAATTACTGGTACTAATAGTCACCGTGCCGGTCATATCGTAAATGGCGCCGCCATTTTGAGTTGCCCTGTTGGCATTCATTGTAATGCTCGTAATAGCCATCGTTCCATCGTTATTATAGATGCCTCCACCGTGTGAAGAAGTGGCTCTATTGGCGTTTATCTGAGTATCACTGATTGTCACTGTACCGCTGTTATTATAAAAACCGCCGCCCATTGTGCCTTCATTATTGGGACCGATTTCACTGCTGCTGTATACTGCAAGCGTACCGGCGCTTCCGTTGTATAGCCCGCCACCCATAGCAGATGATGTGTTATTCGCCACCTGGCTGCCGTAAAGCGTGAGCGATGCACCGTCGGCATTATAGATACCGGCGCCGCTGCCCGTTACGTTACCACCGCTAATGGTCAAGTCGTTCAGGCTCCAGTTCACACCACCTGTGGGATTATGGAATACCCTGTCAAACAAGACAAGACCATTGCCATCAATCGTTGTCGCCGTCTTTCCTCCACCATTAATGGTCAGATCTTCCAGGATATCAAGATCGCCCGTAACAGATAGATCTTCACCTGTTCCCGTAATGGTCAATTGATAAAATCCGGCAGGAAGGGTGATGACATCGGCCCCTGAAGTTCCGGCAGTGCAGGAATCAACGGCAGCATTCGTATTTGCCGCGATGATCGCCTCACGCAGAGAACAGGAACCGTTATCAACTGAAGGATTATCATCAGCTGTTTCATTCACAACAATGGTGGCAGCCCACAGGGGAGAAGAACATAAAAAAGGAATAAACAGGAACATTAAAAATAAAATCTTTTTGATTTTCATGACTGCCTCCTTTTTCAGATGATAGGAAATCATTTTTCACCTCATAAAACGTTAGCAAAGGAAGGTCCGTTCCGCAAAAGAACGGCCTTTTTCAAATAACAGACAGGTTAGCAAAAAGCAGGGAAGAAAGAAAGGGCATTAGGCAGAAATATAAAAAAATCTTTTCAATCACCTTAATAAGGCTGACACAGGTTTGCCAAGGGACCCTTAATTTACGCTCCTATTCTCCGTCCTTTGACAAACGACGAGATATTTTTTTATAGGCTGAATAGAACATTTTGAGGAAAGGGATACCGAGAAAAAAAGCCATGGCAATCAGGCCTATCGTATTTGCAATGTCTGACTGGAAGAATTCGATAATTGCCATTGGGTACCTTTGAGGGTTAAATTGACACTGATGAAGACTGACTGACTATGATTTTTGATGATTATAAAATAGTTATTACATTCTCTGTCTTCAATATTCTTATCATTTTGCCACAAACAGGGGTTCCTCTTCAACAGGATTTAAGGGAAGCAATTTAAAATAAAGGGGTCAAGTATTAAACTTGACCCCTTTTTATAATTTTCGGCTTTTACTAATATTGCAATTAAGCAAAAAGCCAGGGCGCTTCCGTGGCCCTCTTTTCTTCATAAGCTTTTATTTTATCGGCATCCTGAAGGGTAAGGCCGATGTCATCAAGACCTTCCATGAGACAGTGTTTACGAAAAGGGTCGACTTCAAAACTAAAAGAAGTCCCTGAAGGCGTAGTCACCGTCTGCACCGACAAATCAACCTTGAGTTGATATCCGGATGCGGCTTCACATTCCTTAAAGAGGCGCTCTACGGTCTCAGCAGGAAGAACTACAGGAAGAATGCCGTTTTTAAAACAGTTGTTATAAAAAATATCGGCAAAGCTCGGCGCGATAATGCACCTGAAACCGTAATCGAGGAGCGCCCAGGGCGCATGCTCCCTTGAAGATCCACAGCCGAAGTTTTCCCTGGCAAGGAGAATACTCGAATTCTCGTAACGCTCCTGGTTTAGAACAAAATCCTTGTTTCTGGGACGGTTGGTGCAGTCCATATCGGGCTGGCCCTGATCAAGATAACGCAACTCGTCAAAGAGGTAAGGGCCGAAACCTGACCTTTTGATTGATTTCAGAAATTGCTTGGGAATAATGGCGTCCGTATCGACGTTGGCACGGTCGAGCGGCGCTGCCATTCCCTCAAATACTTTAAATACTTCCATAATAAATCCTCTTTAATTCTTTTTTAAAGTCGCTTTAAACCAGATCACGCACATCGACAAAGTGGCCGGCGATAGCCGCAGCGGCAGCCATTTCAGGAGAGACGAGGTGCGTCCTTCCACCGGCGCCCTGGCGGCCTTCGAAGTTCCTGTTGCTTGTCGATGCACAGCGTTCCCCTGGTGCAAGCTGGTCCGTATTCATGGCAAGGCACATGGAACAGCCCGGATCACGCCATTCGAAACCTGCCTCCCTAAAAATTTTATGAAGACCTTCTTCTTCAGCCTGCTTTTTCACAGGCCCCGAACCGGGAACAACAAGGGCCAGTTTCACATTATCAGCCACTTTACGGCCTTTTGCTATCTCTGCAGCTGCGCGCAGGTCTTCAATACGGCCATTGGTGCAGGAACCAATGAACATCTTGTCAATCCTGATGTCTGTAATTTTTGTGTTGGCTTCGAGGCCCATATACTCAAGCGCCCTCTCCCATCCCTTTCTCTGCGTTTCATCCTTCGCCTCAGCCGGATCAGGCGTAGAACCGCTGATGGAAGTTACCATTTCAGGAGAAGTGCCCCAGGTAACCTGCGGATAGATCTCTTCAGCCTTGATATTAAGCTCGGCATCAAAATGGGCGTCCTCATCAGAATGGAGTTCTTTCCATGCCGATTCCGCCTTATCCATAAGCCCGCCCTGCGGCGCAAAATTACGCCCCTCAATATAACCGATGGTCACATCATCAACAGCAACCATACCGCTCCTCGCCCCCCCTTCGATGGCCATGTTGCAAAGAGTCATTCTCCCTTCCATTGAGAGCGACCTGATAGTGGAACCGGCAAATTCAATGGCATAGCCTGTTCCACCGGCCGTACCTATTTGACCAATAATATAAAGGGCAATGTCCTTGGCTGTTACGCCTTTAGCAAGCGTCCCTTCAACATTAATACGCATAACTTTCGGTTTCTTCTGAATAAGACACTGCGTAGCAAGCACATGCTCCACTTCGGACGTTCCGATACCCATGGCGATTGAACCGAAAGCGCCATGAGTTGACGTGTGGGAATCACCACAAACAACAGTCATGCCGGGAAGGGTCAATCCCTGCTCGGGCGCAACGACGTGAGCAACACCCTGACGCTCGTCATTCATTCCGAACTCCATAATACCGAATTCGGCACAGTTGGCATCGAGCGCCTCTACCTGCGCCCTGGCTACCGGGTCCTCTATCCCCTTTTCACGGCCGATGGTAGGCACATTGTGGTCAGGCGTCGCCATAACGGCCTTTGGACGCCATACCTTATGATTTTTCAGCCTCAGTCCCTCGAAGGCCTGCGGGCTCGTAACTTCATGCACAAGATGACGATCGATATAAAGCAGCGCCGAACCATCTTCCTTGGAAGTTACCACATGCTGATCCCAAACCTTGTCGAATAATGTTTTACCCATTCCTGCTCCTTTATGAGAAGTTCCCTTCCCGGTTAATAGTCCTTTTAAAAATAATTTGAAAAATGGTATTTTACTAATTTAAGGCATTATGTCAATAAATACCTCTATATTTGAGCAATTCTTTTTATCTTTATCGGGCACCACAATATGCCCTGGTGAAGCGTAAAGACCTGAATTGAATCTTCATGAGGGAAGATTATTTTTTTCTTCAATCCTTACAAATAACGAACCGATAATCCCGGTAGGGGCAGTCGAAACACGACTTTTGGCAAAAGCTCATTTTATATGGCGCCTTTTGCCGGTCCGGTGAGAAAAAGCGCTTATCTTTTCAGGGGAACAGTTGTCTTAGGTCTTTCAAAATGTTATATTTAGAACCTGTTGATTACTTTAACCCTTTCATAAAGTCAAACCTATCAAAGATGCAGGTAATTTATGGCAAATAAGAGCAAAAAGCGATCAATCCTTTTTATTCATCCAAGGGGAGAAAACTGGATGCCCGGGGAAAAGGACATGTCGCGCATTGCCAACATCATGCCCCCCATCGGCCTTTGCAGCCTTGCGGCATGGGTGGAAAAACACGGCCATCAGGCTTATATACATGACTGCTACGCCTTTCCCGGCCGTGACGATAAAATCATGGCACAGATTGCTTCAAACCCGCCCGACTTTATCGGCTTTACATCGACAACATCAAGCTTTCTCGATGCCATAAGGATTGCAAAACAGATCAGAGAAATGAGACCGGAGATTCCCATCATCTTCGGTGGTGTCCACATTACCTCTATGCGGGAAAAACTGATGCGCCACTACCCTGTCATTGACTATGGTGTTGTCGGCGAAGGTGAAATCCCCCTGGCCTCACTTATGGAGAGCGATTTCCAGGACCTTTCTGAAATTCCGGGGCTTCTCTACAGGAAAGCAGACGACATTAAATTCACAGGTTACGGGAAAAAAAACCAGCTTCTTAAACTTGATGAACTCCCCTTCCCTGCTTACGGCAAGCTGGAAGGTTTTCCCGAGGCCTACAAACTACCTATCTTTAACTACCCCAAATCACCTAACGCAACGATTGTGTCGAGCCGGGGGTGCCCCTATCAGTGTTCCTACTGTGACCGCACCGTCTTTCAGCAGTCCTTTCGATATAACTCGGCCAGGTACATGTTCGATCTCGTCAAACACCTCAACAAGGAATATGGCGTAAGGCATATTAATTATTACGATGATCTCTTTACTCTGAAACGTTCCAGAGTAGTCGAATTTTGCGAACTCATGATAAATAACAAGCTCGGTGTTACCTTTAACTGTGCGGCCCGTTCCGAACATATCGATCTGGACCTCCTTAAGTTAATGAAAAAAGCCGGTTGCTGGATGATCAGTCTCGGTATCGAAACAGGCGATCCCGACCTTCTCGCGCTGCACCGTTCCAATTCCGATCTCCAAATGATAAGGGAAAAGGTCGCTCTCATCCGCAAGGCAGGCATAAGAACAAAGGGGCTCTTCATGGTAGGCCTGCCCGGGGAGACGGAAGAGAGCATCGACAAGAGTATTAACTATGCCCTTTCTCTACCCCTTAACGACATGAATGTGGCCAAGTTCACCCCCTTCCCCGGTTCTCCCGCCTATGACACGATCCATGACTACGGCTCCTTTGAAGAAAACTGGGAAATGATGAACTGCACCAACTTCATCTTCATCCCCAGGGGATTCACAAAAGAGAGGCTTGAAGAGCGTTACCATGAATTCTATCGCCGCCATTTCGAACGCACTCACATCCTCTTTGATTATGTAACCATGCTCTGGCGTTCTCCCAACAGCTGGCTCAGGTTCCTATCGAACCTGGGTGATTTTCTAAGCGTCAAGAACGCTTTCAAGAGCGCCGGTGAAAAACCGGCAAACTAATTCATTTCCCGGGGGAGCAAATGAAAAATCGTAATTTTCTTGCCTTAACCCGTAAGCTTGAGTATATTTATTTTCTTCCGGTGCCAATAAGCTATTCAACAAAGATATGAAACGTATACTCATCTTACATTACTCACAAACAGGTCAGCTTAACAGGGCGGTAAAGTCAATGGTTGCGCCATTGGAAGCGTCGGGGACGTTTGAAGTTGTCTGGCAGGAACTGGTTCCGAAGAAACCTTACCCCTACCCCTGGCCTGTTCTCGATTTTTTCGATGTCTTTCCTGAATCGGTCTACCTCGATCCACCGGAACTGAAGCCCCTTGAATCGATAAAAGATCGGGATTTCGATCTCATTCTGCTTGCCTACCAGGTCTGGTTTTTATCACCCTCCTTACCGATAACGGCATTTCTAAAATCCGAAGAGGCAAAAAAAATCCTCAAAGACAAGCCCATTATTACCTTTATCGCCTGCCGCGGCATGTGGCTCTGTGGCCATGACAAGGTAAAAAGCATGCTCCAGGCAAGGGGAGCGAAACTGATTGATAACGTGGTTCTTGTTGACCAGGGGCCCCCCTGGGCCACCTTCGTCACGACACCGAGATGGCTTTTGACAGGGAAAAAGGGAGGATTCTGGGGCATATTCCCTCCTGCAGGCGTTTCCGACAAGGATATCGATGGCGCGTCACGGTTTGGAAAGGCGCTTGTTGATGCCCGTAACAGGATAGATAAAGACCTCCATTCCCCCCTCCTTAAAGGCCTTGGCGCAGTCAAGGTCAATCCACGCTACATTGCCGGAGAAAAAATGGTTCACAGGAGTTTTTACATCTGGGGCAAGCTCTTCAGGTCTATTGGAAAGCCCGGTCATCCTTTGCGCCGAATGATGCTCATTATCTATATTATGTTTCTTATTACCATGATTCTTACTGTTATGCCACTGGGTGTAATCATCCGTTTCATCATGAGACCTTTCATGGAAAAAAAACTCCAGTCGAAAGTCAGGAAACTGGAAGAACCTTCAGGATCTTCTACGGAAAGAGTTACAGACTACGTTTGAATTTTTATCTTATTTAGTATATAGTTAGCCATTATTTTTTTCACATGGGGTAATTAATGACAAAAGCTGTTTACATTAACGACATTGCGAGCTTCCTCCCAAATAATCCCGTAAGTAACGACGAAATCGAAAATATACTCGGCATGGTTGACGGCCGTAAATCTCGTTCACGGAGAATAGTCTTGAAGAATAACGGGATAAAAACCCGCTACTATGCAATTGACCCCGCTACAGGCGCTTTTACTCATAACAATGCCCGCATGGTATCTGAGGCCATACACAAGCTGATGGATAAAAGCGGCATTTCGACGGGCGACATTGACTGCCTATCCTGCGGTACTTCAAGCCCCGACCAGATCCAGCCCGCCCACGGCCATATGGTTCAGGGTGAGCTCCAACTGCCGCCCTGTGAAGTGGTTACAACGGCCGGAGTGTGCATATCGGGCATGTCAGCCATGAAGTATGTTTACATGAGCATAACATCGGGATTATCCAACTGTGCCGTTGCCACCGGTTCGGAATTTGTATCCAGTTGCATGAAAGCCTCAAACTTCGAGACAGAAAGGGAAGAACAGGTGAAAGCGCTAAAGAATAATTCCGCCCTCGCCTTTGAAAAGGATTTCCTGCGATGGATGCTGTCTGACGGTGCAGCAGCCGCTCTCATAACAGATCAGCCCAACAGCGAGGGACTGAGTCTTTCTATAGACTGGATTGATAACATCTCCTACTCCGGTGAACTGCCTGTCTGCATGTATGCAGGTGGTATCAAAAAAAATGACGGCACCTTTCAGGGAATGAGAGAAGTTGATGATCCCTATGTTATTCTTAAAAAACATTACCTCTCACTCAAACAGGATGCGAGAACCCTGGAGGAGTACATCATGCCCAAATCCGCCGACGCCCTTAAAAGGATCTGTGAAAAGCGGAACTTCGACGTTAACAGCATTACCTGGTTCCTGCCGCACTACTCTTCCCAGTTCTTCCGTTCCAGGCTTTATGACAGCCTTGTCGATAAAGGGGTAGGCATCGGCTATGACAAATGGTTTACCAATATGCAGCGTATCGGCAACGTAGGTTCAGCCTCCATGTACCTTATCCTGGAAGAACTTTTTTATTCGAATAAACTTAAGAAGGGAGATACTCTTCTTTGCTACGTGCCTGAAAGCGCCCGCTTTTCAATCTGCTATATGCATGTAACCGTAGTCTAAACAAAGCTTTTAGACACTGATTTTCACTGATAATTTATGATTTTATACAGGTAAACTACAAAAAATTTTGCCCTTTAAGGTCATAATCAAATCCGTGTCAATCTCTGTCGAATTAATTATTTCACTGAATCTCCATCATGAATAAGGTAATTACAGGGTAACATGAAAGCCAAAGACGTACCCCAGGAAGAATGGATTAAAGGTTACGGCACCCGCGCCTGCTATGCCGAGGATGAAAATGGTAAATACGTTGTTGTCCAGAGCAAGGGATGGGAAGTGGAGAAGATCGTCAACTCCCAGGCCCATAACGTTATAAAAAACAGGATAGAGGAAGCGAAAAAAGAAGTAGAACAGGGAAAGGCAAGTCCTTTAAGATACTATATGGAGATCAATCAGATGGATCTTTCTCTTCTGGCAAGCAATGCCGGTATCTGGAAGTGGCGCGTCAAAAGACATCTCAAAGCGGAAGTTTTTAGGCGTCTTAACAGATCGACGCTTCAAAAGTACGCCCATGCCCTTAGAATAAGCGTCAATGAGCTTCTAAATCTGCCGAAGTCAGATCCGGCGCCCTGACTTTTTCCGGGAAAATATTTTAATGCCAAGAGATTTTGATCATCGACATTCAGGACACTGCGAAACGGGAACAGTGAGCGCTCTCTTCAGGGACTGCGGTATGGACATTTCCGAAGCGCTTCTCTTCGGTATCGGCGGAGGCCTTTTTTTCGTACACCTCCCCTTTCTGAAAATGGGTGACATACCACTTACAGCCTACAGGGATGCTCCGGGAACAATAATTAAAAACGTTTGCAAACGTCTCAAAATCCCCATGAAGTATCGCAAGTTCAGAAGCGAAAAGGAAGGCATGGACGTGATGGATGAAATGCTATCATCGGGCAACGCCGTGGGACTAAGAACAAGTGTCTACTATCTCCCCTACTTTCCCCCCGACATGCGTTTCCAGTTCAATGCCCATCACCTTGTCGTTTTCGACAGGGAGGACGATGACTACTTCATTAGTGATCCCGTCTTCGACCATATCGTCACCTGTTCTTATGATGACCTGAGAAGGTCGCGCTTTGCCAAGGGGACCTTTGCCCCCAAAGGATACATGTTCTACCCCTCTTCACTCCCCCAAAATCCCGACTTGAGCGGCGCTATCAGGAAGAGCATTGCCTATATGTCGAAAAGGATGCTTTATGCGCCCATTCCCTTCATCGGTATCAGGGGAATCCGCTACCTTTCCAAAAGAGTCCGCAAATGGCCTGCCCTGTTCGGCTCCGAAAAGGCGCTTGTCAATGTGGGAACAGTGGTAAGAATGCAGGAAGAAATCGGTACGGGAGGCGCCGGATTCCGGTATATGTACACGGCATTTTTGCAGGAGGCTGCTGAGATTACCCGTAACAAGGCCCTCTCGGAGGCTTCGCAAATGATGGCCGAGACAGGAGACAAATGGCGTGAATTTGCCGTCATAGGAGCCCGCATGTGCAAAACCAACGACCATTCGCAGGAATCTTACAATGCCCTTTCCGACAAAATCATGGAAGTTTCAAAGCGGGAAGAAGAGATTTACAGGTTTCTCAAAAAAAATATCTAGGTTCAGCTTCAATTGTGACTTTGGCAGGAGAGCTTACCTCAAAACAATCAGAATTCATGAGAGATATGGAGGAAAGCCGCAAACGACTTCTGTCGCTGATAAAGGATCTCCTCGATCTTGGCAAAATAGAATCAGGCAACGCTGATCTTGACTATTATTCAGTGAATATTAATGATCTTATTGAGAGAAGCATGCTCTTTTTTAAAGAAAAAGTTATGAAAAAAACCTCCATTTCTTAATAGATGCGGAAGAAGACATGGGGACTCTTGCCGTTGATGAAAGGTTAGTAAAGCAGGTGCTTGTCAACCTCATCTCCAATGCCGCCAAGTTTACTCCCCGCATGGCACTATCAGGATTGGCGCCATGTTACATAAAGCGGACGAAAAAATTGAATTCTACGTGAAAGAAGACTCAAACTAAAGTCTCACTGCATTCTCGCCACTTCAAGCACCCCCTTCACTTCTCCTTTTCAAGCGGTTCATAATATCGCTCCCCTTGGTAATCGTCTTATAGCTGTCATAGTTCCAGAAAAAAGAAATACCTGTGCTGAACATGCTTTTCGTCTTTACAAATGTTCTAATCCCTCTTTTGAGGGAAGCGCCGAAGGAAGAGACGGCGCTGTATGAATCGACAAGGCCCTGGTAAAGCTCTTCAGGAGACATGTTTTTCGGTTCAAAAACGGGCTCAAAGAGGTTGTAATATTCCCAGTCGTGAGGATAGTCCTTAAAAAGCAGCCTCCCCTCAGCATCCAATTGACTGTAAAGCGCCGTTCCCGGCAAGGGCGTCTGGATGCTTAGCTGAACGGCATCGAGACCCGAATCCATAATAAAATCTACCGTCCTTTTAAAGCTGTCATTGTTATCATAATCGGTGCCGAGAATAATCCCCCCGACAATGGCCATGCCGTGATCATGGATTTTATTGATAGCATCCTTAAAGTTCATCGTATTGGGCCTTAAATTCATGGACTTATTCATACTGGTGAGCGCCTCTGCATCAATCGATTCAAAGCCGATAAGAAAGCCCCTGGCGCCACTCTTCCAGGCCGCCTTCAAAAGTCCCTCATGCTCGACAATATTGAGGCAGGTCTGGCCACACCACTCCTTGCCCGTATCTTTAAGCCTTTCAAAGAGCTGAAAGGCCCGCTCAATATATCTTTTGCCCGATCCGATAACGTTATCATCAATAATGAAAAGTCGCTTATCTTCCATGCTGTTTATTTCATCAATTACCTTATCGATGCTTCTCAACCGGTAGCGGCCGCCGTTAAAAAGAGTCACTGAACAGAAATTGCAGTCATAGGGACAGCCCCGCGAGGTCTGAACAGTCTGCACAAAATAATTCCCCTTGAGCAGGTCCCTCCTTGGACGGGGAAGATTCTCTATGTCGGGCCTGTTGTCCCCTCCCCTGTAGAATTTCTTCATGCTTCCATTTTCAAAATCTTTTAGCAGGTCCTGCCAGAGATACTCCCCTTCGCCAACAACAATGGAATCTGCATATTGGGCCGCCTCATCAGGCACCATGGAGACATGAATTCCTCCCATAACAACGGGTATGCCCCGTGACCTGAAGGCCCTTGCTATTTCATAGGCCCTGGGCGCCATAGGCGTCATACAGGTAATAGCGACAATGTCTGCATGAGCTTCAAGGTTTATGTCTTCTACGGCTTCATCAACGATTTCAAGGTCGTAATGCTCCGGTGTGTGGGCGGCAATAATCGTCAGGTTAAGGGGAGGAAGGGCAAGAACCCGAAGGTTTTCCAGAAGTTTCGTCCTGTAGGCAGGACTGATAAAGAGTATCTTTTTCATGGCATTCTCATATCGATTTATGGTTTTGAGACATAAGAATACAATATTTATTAAAAATTGCAAAGCTTCATTGATAGCCCAACGACCTTATTATCACTTCTTGTCTGCAACACCATGAAAGAGATAAACTTGTATAACAAACATTTTTCTGTTAGTCTTTTATGGAAATAAAAACAGAGAACCCCGCCTTCAGCCACCCCATGGATCGGGCGGGGTCTCTGCGTCTACAGCACAAAATACCCGATGGTGAGGAGTAACCTTCTCATTGGTGCTTTTTTTTGTGCTTTCAACCTGTTGAAGTTTTAACAGTCGATCCAGCTCTTGACTGATGTATACCTGAAATTTTGACCGCACCGGCCCTTTTGGCAGGGAGGCAATCAGGTGGTCGGCTTTTCGAAGCTCATGAAGATAAGATCGTAGATTCATGAAAGGCCCTCTCTAAAAACTGGATTAACTGATTAATACATCAAAATATAATTGCAATACCTGTAATTGTCAAGGATTTCGTTACAATGAATGAAAGAAAATTTGTCTGCACTTCTGATGATCTAAAAAAGATTCGTAAAATCACAGGGTTAACGCAAACCGTCTTTGCCCAGGAAATCGGACTGGCCGGCGCCTCCGCCATTTCAATGATTGAAAACGGTCGTTCAAAACCGAGTGGCTCCACCTGGTTTGCCGTCCAAAAGCGATTTGGTCATCTCTTTGAAATTCAGGACCGGGGCGGTATACAATATATTGAACCGAAACCTCAACCCGCCCTGACAGCACAGGACAGCGGCGAAACATCAGAAAGGGGCCCCTCTGAAGACACAGCTTCTACGCTTACGGCAGACATACCGGAAAAACTTGCAAAACTTAAGCTAAACCAGGAAAAACTTGAAGACGCCGTTTTTAATATGCTCAAAACGGTGCTTAGAAGTTCTAATGAAAAGGCCAAAACCGATCTCTTAAGCTTCATCATCCTGTGGCGTGACATTATTGAAAGTGAAGAGAAGAAGGGGAAAAAGACCCCTGAAAGCAAGGGTACAAATTAAGGGTTTACTGCCACTCGATTTCCAATCCTTTTATGAGGCCTTCTTCATCGCCGCCCCTTTACAGGATAACATCCAAAGCGATCACTAATACACACACCCGGTAAGCCCGGCCCGGGCAATAGGCTGCGCCGCAATTTTCAGTCCCGGGATCAGGCTTTTTTCCGTCTATCGCCGCAGCACCTGAATAACCCTTATCATTCGGATTCACCCTCCTACGGGATAGCCTTTCCTGAAAGGGAATTGGGAGGGTAATTACAAAGCGTTTTATGGTAAACCTTTTTATCGCAACCACTTCTTTTCCCCTGCATAATCATTTGGAGTAAGCGCTCATTATTATGTGTATTTTTTGCGCTTTTTCTTGCCGTCAACCTCTCTCTTTAACATAGAAATATCAAATTAAAATTTCAGCGCCGCTCATTTAAAGAAAATAAAAGCAAAATAAGGCTTGAAAAAAATGTAGACCCTGATAGAATTCGCTTGCTGGTTACATCATTTTTCTTGCGCCTTATGTAGCACAACTAGCCTATTCTATTACTATAATTAAGAGAAGCTATTTATTCATGATGAGAGTCAATATTAAGTCATTTACAATTACGCTGTATTTTATTTTTTCGTTGCTCTTTTCTATAGCTCTTTTAGAAGAGGCAAGCGCCGATGTAACGGCGCCTGCTATCAGTATCCTGGCTCCGGCGGACGGTAAAACCATATGGGCGGACGGTCCGGGAATTTACCCTGTCAAAATCGTCTTCAGCGCTGTCGACGTGGCTGGCGACAAGCCGCTGTCCAACTTCAACCTCGGTATTGACGGCATATTTACACCGATAACCTCGCTTACTCCCTGGGGAAACATATCTGATACTTATGTTAATCACTGGACACCTGCTTCGGGCGCCAAAAGCTACACCTTGCAAATCAGGGCAGATGACAATGCCGGAAACAGAGGCTTTTCGAGAATAATAACAGCCAATGTCAGAATTGAAACAACAATGAATTTGAGCACCTTTCCCGGAGACGGTAAACTTCTTGTCCGGGATAACGACAACACCATCTGCATGTCCTGTCATGAATTAAAATCCCATTCTTCGGCTGCAACGGGCTCAACCACATACGGCAACTGGGAACGGGTTTGCCGTGATTGCCATACGCCGCATAACACACGAAACATTTTCCTTCTTGCTTCGTCGTTCAAAATCTATACGGGAGAGAACCAGGGTTATTCAACTAACCGTAAAGTCGATTTCAGAAACCTGTCGGGCAACTCAGTTTATGGTTTTACGACTAAAACAGGTTATGAGAAGAGGGGTCCCTGTGAAGTCTGCCATACAAGGACAAGGCACTTCCGATATGACGGAACAGGCCCCCAACAGGACCATGAGAATGTGGGAGGGCCGAGCCGCTTTGCCACAGAAACCTGCATCAATCAGTGTCATCTTCATACAAGCGGCTTCGCTCATGGAGAGGGCACCAACTGTATTAACTGCCATGGACATGAACCGGGAACATTTTATGATCCCGATATGTCCCTGCCCTATTCACCGGGCCCTCAAGCCTCACCGGGAAGAGGAACGGTGGTTCCCCATTCTACCCATACAGAGACAGACAGTGATGACCAGCGCGGACCCGGTCTTTATTGCAGCAGCTGTCACGATACAAACAACTTCCCCCGTTTTAAATCAGGTACGGACAGCAATGGAGACGGTCTTTATGACCTTTCCGAAACCGATGTCTGTGACCTGTGCCACAGTCCCGGCGGCGCTTTTAACGGCGTTAATTCAACGGCCGGATCGGTGGGTGCAAAAAGTAACTGGCACACAGGGGGTGTTTATAATAACAACACAACCCTCAAAGCCGGTAAAAATAAGTGGTGTGTCGGCTGCCATGATCTGGGGCAATCCGTCATCGGCAGACAGGCCCCTGACATTGCGGGAAATAATACTACCTACGGCTTCTATATTTCCGGTCACGGCAGCAAGGCCCAGGAGTGCGCCAGTTGTCACAATATCTCTGCAAAGCATAACTTTGACGGCAAAAAGACTTATGAGGCTGCACAGGATAATTATCAGGCAGGCTACCGTCTGAAGGATGTCGATGGACAGCCGCCCATGAATATCCCTCTCGACGGCAGAGATCCCTTCGATAATTTCTCAACCGCTTATGACAAACAAAATTGTAATTTTGACGTCAACAACTATCGTTTGTGCCTGACTTGCCATGAAAGTCAGGGACCGCAAACAATGGGAACGGCGAAAAACCTTTTCAGCAACACAACGTCTGCCGGTGGACAGGGCTGCGCTGACGAAACTTATTTTAACGCCCCCCAAATGGTTACCGGATTCCGCAATGAATCATATGACGGTTTTAATTTCGGTTCCGTCGTCCCCGGCAACGGCCATTGGGACCATCTTGTCGATATTCATAACGTAAGCGAAACATTCGGATCTCTGCTCTGGAAGTCTGATGCAACAGGCGCGGCAAACTCACGCATGAGCTGCCCCGCATGCCATAATCCCCATGGAGAGAGCTACGGCGCGGACATTCCAACCATCCGTATGACGCGTGGCGCTTTTGAAATCCAGTGGCGTGCCGATGACAGGGGAGAATATGGAATAATGCG
>JAOUBX010000036.1 GCA_029860075.1 Deltaproteobacteria bacterium
CTTTGCTTTGGTAAGTATCCAATTGGAGTCATTAATATGAAACTTGGTAAAGTAGAACCTAAACCAGTACCCAAAAAGTGTTACCCATGTCCATAGGTTAAAGTGTTACCTATCTTTGGGTTGAACAGGTGGTAAAAAATCCAGCCTATTTCCCTTTTTATATCCTGCCCTTTGTGCTAACTTTTAATTTATGAAGTTTGATAAATCCTTTTATCCTATATTAAAAAGAATCGCCCTCTACATCATCCTCATTTACGGAGGCCTCTGCCTCTATATCTACTCCGTCCAGGAATCACTCATCTTTTTCCCTGTTAAAGCCGACTATTCCCGACAACTAAATAAGCATTCAGAAGAGATAATATATAAGGTCAATGGCTTAAAGCTCCATGGCTGGCTCATTAACAAGCACTTAGCCAATAAGAAACTCATAGTCTACTACGGCGGCAATGCGGAAGATGTTTACTACAATATTAACCATTTTTCAAATCTCACGGCGGCAGCGCTGCTCATCAACTACCGCGGCTACGGCTATAGTGAAGGGACTCCGGGTGAGGAAGCACTATTCAGTGATGCATTAAAGATCCTGCAAATAGCCAAAACAAACTATAAACCGAAGAAGACAATTATCTTCGGCAGGAGCGTCGGTACAGGGATAGCGTCCTTTGTGGCGAGCAAGGTGGAGTGCAGCGGCGTAATTCTCATCACCCCCTTTGACAGCATGAGCAACCTGGCCGGGGAGCACTATCCACTCTACCCCACCTCTTTGCTTCTTAGACATAAATTTGATTCTACAAGATATGCACCAAAAATCACATCGCCCGTTCTCGTTGTCTACGGTTCAAAAGACCGGATTATTCCAAATGAGCGAACGGAAAATCTTTTAAATTTCTTTAAAGTAAAATATAAGAAAGTCAGAATAGATGGCGCAGATCATAACGACATTGCGGGCTATTCTAAATATTGGCATGAGGTGTCGAAGTTTGTTGACAACTTATAATTCCTGTACAGACAAGGAATAAAAATAGAAACAGTAAAAAACTTTATTACAGTCATTGCGAGCGAAGCGTGGCAATCTCAAGGTATTTTTTTAGATAAAAACCAGATTGCCGCGCTTCGCTCGCAATGACGCAAGAGGTTTTCAGCAACTATGAATATTTTCAATAAACTACTCAAAAGCGTCCTCTCCATCCTCCTTACTGTCCTCGTCATCTGTTCGGCTTTAGTTGCCGCAGTCTGGTTAGTCATCGCTCAACCAACATGGGAAAAAAATAATCCATCCGACAAAAGAGTCGATGCCAAAAGACTGGAAAAACATGTGCGAACCCTGTCGGAAGAATTTCATCCAAGGAACTACAGGAATGTTAAAAACCTGAACCGTACTGCTGCTTACATTATGGATCACTTTAATAAAGCTGGAGCTAGATTCACTTCATTTCAGGAATTTAAAAGAATGGGCAATACCTATAAAAACGTTATTGCCCACTTCGGCCCTGATGAGGGCCAAAGAATTATTGTAGGCGCTCATTATGATACAGTGATCGGCACACCGGGCGCCGATGATAATACCAGCGGTGTAGCTGGCCTGATAGAGTTAGCCTATCTTTTAGGGATAAGTCCGATAAAGGGCCATATTGAGCTTGTCGCTTATACCCTGGAAGAACCACCTTTCTTTGCCACCAATCACATGGGAAGCGCTGTTCACGCTGAATTTTTAGCAGCAGAGGAAATTGAAGTCAAACTCATGATCTCACTGGAAATGATCGGTTATTTTACAGATGAGGAAGACAGCCAGATTTTCCCCATGCCCCTTCTAAAACTCATATATCCGTCCAGGGGTAACTACATCCTTATCGTCAGCAATCTCAATCAGCGGGAAATTACAAAAAAGGTTAAAAGTTTAATGAGAGGAACAACAAACCTGCCTGTACATTCTATTAATGCACCTTCCATAATAGCAGGGGTTGATTTTTCGGATCACAGGAACTACTGGAACAACGGATATGAGGCTGTCATGGTGACTGACACCTCCTTTTACCGGAACAGGGCCTACCATAAAGAAAATGATTCCGCCGGCAGACTGGATTATGAAAAGATGGCAAAAGTAGTAATCGGAATATTCGAAACCTTAAAAAGACTTAATAACAAATAAAGGATTAAACAATTATTAATTTATCCTGCCAACATATTGCTTCATAAGAAAAAGTCATTAGCTATTAAACCTAACTAATTCGTTCAATATTTTTTATTTTAATCAAAAAATAGCCAAACAAAGAACATTAACAACTTCAATCCCATAAAAAAAGGCCCTGCTGATTTAGCAGGGCCTTTTTATTACATCACATTATGCTCTTCTCAATAAAGCTCCCAGATGTCCGTGAGCCATTTTGCATGAGCAAGCCAGATAATAATAAATGTAACGAGGAATATTATAGCCAGCGTAAAAACGCCGGGTGCTTCAAATTTTCCATCATCAGACATTTTTAACTCTCCTTATTTTTCTATCTTTTTTCCCGCAAAGATTGAACCGAGGGTAACCACGATGAACATAGCTCCACCAACAGTAGCAATCACACCACCAACACCGGTAAGATCCATAAATATGCCAACAGTCGGGTCGAACTCGTAGTCGAAAGGCGCATCAGAGAAGTTGTAATCCCAGTGTCTTCTGGGAACACCGAAAGAACCAGCCGCCATCATACAGATGGAAAGTATCATAACACCGAGCCCGTAAACAAAAGGTTGGATCTTCGCAACAGCCGGTAAAATGAGTTCTCTCCTGAAAAATATTGGAATGAACTGGTAGGCGGCGCCCATAAACGCGATGGTCGTACCGGCAACAACAGTACCATGAAAGTGACCGGTAATAGCCCATGTATTGTGTCTGATGATACTGAACTGCTCAGTACCAAAGATAACACCGGTAATACCACCAAGGAAACCAAAGAGAATGATGGAGATAAAGATCGCTGAGAAGCCGGGATTACCCCAGGGCGCCTTCTTTAACCACTCGAAGAGACCATTGGTATAGCCCTTTTTCCTGAGCGCAGCTTCCATAGCAGCAGGCACGGCGAAAGCATGAATCATACTGGCGAGTACGGCAAGGTGCATAACATAGCTGGTATTCACAATCTTGTGCCACGTACTGAGAACGGGATCAACAAGAAGATGATGCTCGGATGCAACGTTGATGAAAAGAATGTAAAGTACGAAAGCCGTACGACAGAGCTTTTCGCTAAGCGGCTTTGCATCGAAAAGGAAGGCTGCCGTCATATACCACATTGCAACCATCATACATACGTTGATCTGCTGGGATGGGTGACCAAGCCCCCACCAAACGAGTCTGTACGCCTCAGGATCTATATTCTGTATAATAGGCGCCATTCCCTGATCTGCCAGGAAATCATTGAGAGACCAGATAAACGTCGGAATATAAATGGCAGCGCCATGAGCGATGGTCAGAATACCGATAATTGAAGCGGCCATAATTCCAAAGGCGACAAGAGGCAGAGTCTTCTTGTATTTACCCTCTTTCTTGGCAACAGCCACATTGATAAAGAAGTGGATAAATCCTAGAAGCATACCTACGGCGGCAATAACGATACCGAGATAGTAGAGCGGATTCGCCTGAAGCGGAACATAGGACGTGAAAAGAACATCAGCCTTTCCTATCAGCACCATAACGGCAACAAGAGATACACCAACGAGCATCATCCCGTAAACGACCTTGGCAAGCAACGGCGCCGCAATTCGTGTATTCAGTAGAATTGCCGAACCAAAATAGACCAGTCCTATTTCAAAGAAGAGGATCCAGACAATCAAAGCCACGAGACCGTGAGCCGTGAGCCACCTATAATACCACTCTACGGGAAGCAAATGGATAGCCGGCCATCTAGTTAAAAGAACAAGCAGCGCAGCTGCGCCACCGACCGCAAGAAAAATGATAGCTGTCGTAATGTTCAGCTTAACCATCGTTTCGGCGGTCTTATCAATTTTTAAACCTGTAATATCGCAAGTTCTCATTTCACTCATAATAAGCCCCCTTATATGACCTCGATCTTGCCCACCATCATATGGTGGCCAACACCGCAAAATTCATTACATAAAATCCTATAGTCACCTGTCCTGGTGGGCTTTATATTTGCAATATAATCATACCCGGGAATTACCATAAGGTTCAGGTTGATAGGCTGAATGGAAAATCCATGGAGAAGATCCATGGAAGACAAATGCACCTTGTAGGTTTCCCCTTTTTTCAGCTGAAGCGCAGGGTACCATTCCCACATACTGGCCCTGAGAAACACAGGCTCACCAGCAGGTGGCGCCACAAGAGGCACATCATTTTCAACACCTGTGGTGCCTATCTGATGTTTTTGAACCATTCCTTCGACCAGCGCATCAAAATCCTCAGCGCTCACCCTGTAACTCTCCGTTGGGGGATTCTGCTTACCCATAAAATGCTGAATCGGCATATAAAAGAAAGATACCAGCATCCAGACGAGGGCAAGGATAAACCAGATCTTTTCATCTTTATGAATCGGTTGCCACCAATTACCTTCCGGCTCGTAAATAGCCATATAACTATGTCCTCCTTCCTAAAATAAAATTAAATTATTTGTCCAGGGATAAATAGGGTAAAGACTGAATCTCAATCAGCCCCCAGACTGTAAATATTAATGTCGGCACAACAATACCTAGCGCTAACAACAACCAAATATTGTCATAAAGCTTTCTTCCAGCCGGCATATCGTGTTCGTCTGACATAACCATCCTCCTTTCTCAATAAACAAATTAAAGTTAGTTAAATGTGATTAATAAAAAAGACCTATAGAGCTTTTTTTATTAAAAGCGGATATTATTTTATAGCGTTTTTTTTGTCAAGCAAAAAAAGCATATTTGTCCTCTTTTAATAAGTTGTAATGGGGGATTAACAGGGCCGCCGCACATGAATGGTATTTAAGTCCGGCAATGAAATTGCCGTTAACTTACCATACCCATCATGGCAACAACCCGTATCAATATTAATTCCAATCAGCTTCCTCTTTTCCCTTATTTCAAGAACATTTTGATTGTAGGTGTGCCCCAGGATCTGAACTTTTCCCAAATCAGCAAGTGGTGAACGATTCCAAAGCAGATTAAAGTCGCAATTGGGTTTAATGTTGCAGGCATCTTTCAGTGTGTACGCGAAATGTACACCGGCATGGGACAAAATAAAGTGATCGGTTTCAATATAGAGCGGAAGAGACCGCAAGTAGTCTATGTGATCCTCCGGAATATTGCCTCCATAGCTTTCTATCGTTTCTCTGCCGCCATTTGCAAAAAAAAGCCCCCGACCGTAGAAGTGCGCGCCATCCAAATAGTCAAGAAACATATGTTCATGATTTCCCATGACCGAACGGATACCTGACTCCATACAAATTGATACTACTTTAGAACTATCAGGGCCCCTGTCAATGAGGTCACCAACAGCAAAGATTGTTTCACCGGTTGGAATTTCAGCAAGAAGTTGTTCCAGCGCTTTAGCACAGCCATGAATATCGCCAATAACAAACAAAATAATAAGCCTTGGTATTAATTAAAAAAGACTTATTATACTACATTTTCACTACAGTGCAAGCTGTGAAGCCCTTATTCATCCTCTTCTCTTAATCGCGCAAGGACCGACATATCCTCTAAGGTCGTAACATCTCCTACGGTTTCCTTACCTGAAGCAATGTCTCTCAAAAGTCTCCGCATAATCTTTCCACTTCTCGTTTTAGGGAGATTGTCGGTAAATCGGATATCATCGGGCCTGGCAATGGCTCCAATCTCATTAACTACGTGGATCTTCAAATCTTCTTTTAATGTCTCCGTCGCTTTAGTATCGCCTTCCAGGGTGACAAAGGCGGCTACCGCCTGCCCTTTGAGATCATCAGGCCTGCCAACAACGGCAGCTTCCGCAACAAGCGGGTGGCTGACCAGTGCGCTTTCAATCTCCATAGTTCCCAGTCTGTGACCGGACACATTGAGAACATCATCAACCCGTCCCATAACCCAAAAGTAGCCGTCCTTATCTTTTCTGGCACCATCTCCGGCAAAGTATACGCCCGGGATATCCGACCAGTACTGCTTTTCATATCTCTCAGGATCTCTGTATATCGTCCTCAACATAGAAGGCCAGGGCTTTTTGATAACAAGATAGCCGCCGTGATCGGCATCAACACTTTTTCCATCCTTCGTCATAACATCGGCCACAATGCCCGGGAAAGGCCTTGTGGCCGAACCGGGCTTGGCCGGTGTTGCACCTGGAAGCGGTGTTATCATCACAGCCCCTGTCTCCGTTTGCCACCAGGTATCCACAATGGGGCACTTTTCCTTTCCAATAACCTGGTGATACCACATCCAGGCCTCAGGATTTATCGGTTCTCCAACAGAACCGAGAAGTCTCAAACTGGAAAGATTATGTTTTTTAGGCCATTCATCACCCCATTTCATAAAGGCCCTGATAGCCGTAGGCGCTGTATAAAAAATATTTACCTGGTATTTATCAACGATCTCCCAGAAGCGGTCAGGACCGGGATAATTAGGCGCCCCCTCATACATAACACTTGTCGCCCCGTTTGAAAGAATACCATAAATGATATAACTGTGACCCGTTACCCAGCCAATGTCAGCTGTACACCAATAAGTATCTTCATCACGAAGGTCAAAAATCCATTTACTCGTCAGATGGGTCTGCAGGAGATAACCACCGGTGGAATGGACAATACCCTTGGGCTTCCCTGTTGTACCACTGGTATAGAGAATAAAGAGTGGGTGTTCCGAGTCAAGCCGTTCTGCCGGACAATCAGCCGACGCATCAGACATGAGGTCCTGCCACCAGTGATCACGACCTGTCTTCATATGACAGCTCGACCCGGTTCTCTTGCAAACAATAACGTGTTCAACAGTAGGACAGCCAACCAGAGAATCATCGACATTTTTTTTAAGGGGGATCTCATTACCTTTTCTATAGGCGCCGTCGGCTGTAATTACCACATTTGCCTCAGCGTCATTGATACGGTCCTTAAGCGCTTCTGAAGAAAATCCACCGAAAATTATACTGTGGGTTGCTCCGATTCTTGCACAGGCGAGCATGGCGATGGCCAGTTCAGGAACCATCCCCATATAAATGGCAACTCTATCCCCCTTTACAACACCCAGACTTTTAAGTGCGTTTGAAAATCTGCAAACTTCTCTGTGAAGGTCCTGATAAGTGAGCACCCTTTCATCGCCGGGCTCACCCTCCCAAATAAGGGCTGCCTTATTTTTACGCCACGTATCCAGATGTCTGTCAATGCAGTTATATGCGATATTAAGCTCCCCTCCCACAAACCACTTAGCAAAAGGGGGCTTCCAATCAAGTACCTGGTTCCATTTTTTAAACCAGTGCAGTTCCTCAGCCTGCTCTGCCCAGAAAGATTCGGGATCTTTCCGGGCACGGGCATATATCTCCTCATACGCTTCCATGCTTTTGATATGGGCATTAGCGCTAAAATCTTTAGCCGGATTAAAAACTCTTTCTTCATGTAATACGGACGTTATATCAACCTGTGACATGCCAACCCTCCAACGGTTTAAGTTTGTAATTAAAAGATATGAAGAAAATTCTAACAGTATTTCAGACAATGTCAACATAGCATTGACAGAAGCCCTTTTTTTTGTCACTATGCTGTGAATAAATACCTGAAAAGACGTATAGGCATGAAGGCTTCACTATTTCTTATAGTTATCATTTTAACCATAACCAATCCATTAAAAGGACGGGCTAATGGAAAAAGGCTTTATCTGAAACATTGCGCCCAATGTCACGGGCAAGAGGGTGAAGGAGGCAAAGCTTACGCGCTTAATAAGGAAGGGTTATTAGTAACAGCTGACATTGATTACTTTATTGGAAGCATTAAATACGGAAGACCACTTTCAGGTTGCCCTCCCCATGAAAAAAAGCTTTCACAAAGCGATATTAACGAGCTTGCCCGGTTTATTAAAAGCTGGCAAATGGGTAAAACGATCCACTCTCCGGGCTACAAAGTAGAAGCAAAAGACAGCGAAAGAGGAAAGGAGCTTTTTCCTATTTGTGGCGCATGTCACGGCCTTAAAACAGAAGGCGCCATGGGACCGCCTCTATTTGACGGAGGTTTTCTCAAATCAGCATCAGACCAGGTAATTAGAACAACAATCATGTACGGTCGCCCCGGGACTCCCATGAAGGGATTTACGAAGGGATACGGACCTTTCCCTCTATCCATGTCTGACATTGACGCCATTATCTCTTATATGCGATTCAAGCAAATAAAGGGAGAAAACTAATATGACAGATCTTATTTCTATTGCTGCTTTTTTTCGTTGTTACCATTTTTAAGTCATGAGATAATAACCCTATGTTAAGCGTATCAAAGCTATTATCAAATAATCTTCCTTCACAGAAAGATAGTCAAACTCATAAAATCCGATATTCAAGAACAGATAAACCCGTTGTTGTCTGGAATATGACGAAACGCTGTGACTTGCACTGCGTCCACTGTTATAGCGATTCGGCTAACAGGCTCTATTCGGGCGAGTTAACAACACAAGAGGGAAAGGCTCTTATCGACTCTTTTGCCTCCTTCAGGGCGCCTGTAATAATTTTTTCAGGTGGAGACCCTTTACTCAGAGATGATCTCTTTGAACTTGCCTCTTATGCGAGAGACAAGGGGGTGCGTCCCATTCTTTCAACAAGTGGTATTCACATAACACCGCAAGTAGCCGTAAGAATTAAACAGACGGGAATAACGTACGTTGGCGTAAGCCTGGACGGTGGTGAAGAAGTAAACGATAAGTTAAGAGGAATGAAAGGCGCCTATAATAAAGCCGTAGAAGGATTGAGGCACTGCAGGGATGCAGGATTAATTGCCGGAATCAGATTTACCATGAGTAAAAAAACGGTAGGCCAATTGCCGGCCATTTTTGATCTCCTTGAAAAGGAAAACATAAAAAGAGGCTATTTTGCCCATCTCGTCTATTCGGGAAGAGGGCAAAAGTTTTCAAGGGAAGATCTCGACCACAATGAAACAAGGCAAGCAGTTGATTATATTTTTGACAAGGCCGGGAGCTTTGTTGCCGATGGCAAGGCGAAAGATATTGTCACAGGCAGCAACGATGTTGATGGTGTGTATCTTTATTTAAAACTAAAAGAGACTGATCCCCAAAGGGCGGAAGATCTTCATAAGCTGCTAATAGGCAGAGGAGGCAATTCATCGGGAGTGACACTTGCCAACATCGATAATCTGGGAAACGTTCACCCTGATCAATTCTGGCAGCATTATTCACTGGGAAATGTTAGAGACAGAGATTTCGGTGAAATATGGATGGATAGATCCGATCCGGTCATGAACATACTCAAAGACAGGAGAGCCGCAATCAAAGGCCGATGCGCCCTTTGCCCTCACTTTGATATCTGCGGGGCCAATTATCGTGTTAGAGCAGAATTTGTGACAGATGACCTATGGGCCGAAGATCCGGCTTGCTATCTGACTGATGAAGAATTGGGTATTACTGCTAATTAGAAAGGAAGAATTGTTACATTTATTATTCACAAACACTTCTGTCTTTAAGAGTACAACCTGATGAAAGGAAATTTCTATTTCAATATATAATCAAAATATTTTACCTCATTCCAGCGGAACATGAAGGAACTGCTTGATCTCTTCAAACAGCTTAGTGTATCTGTAGTCGTAATCCCTACATCTTCTCAGGAAAGTAAACAGGGGAACTTTTTTTATATTCCTTAAGGGACTTCAAAACGCGCCTCTCTTTAACATTTCCAAGCTCGGCAAGCTCATCAAGAACCACTTCAAGGTCTTCAGGTGAATTAGCATGCACCATTGTATAAAGTGTAAAAGGAAACCCTTCAAAACCGTCTCTCAAATAACAATGACTAACCCTGGCATGGGCCGCCATGGCCTCTGCGGCTTCGTTTTCATGTTCCAGGGGAACATTCCATGTAACCATCGCATTTGAGCTAAATCCCGCCTTATGAGGCGTCATGGCGGCGCCAAATCGTCTTATAATTCCTGCCTCTTTAAGTTGCTTTATTCTTTCGAGCAGAAGATCTAATTCCATATTCAATTTATGAGCAATTTTTGCAAAGGGGTTTAATTCAAAATAGAATTCTTCATTCTGTAAAGCCCTGATTATGTCAATATCTTTTTGCTCCACTGATTATCCTTTCAACTTGAGATCAACTTTAATTTTAAACATTCGCCTGGCAGGTAAATTCCTTATAGGCCCTACACCCGCCTTATCCGAAATTTCAGAAAGAATACGCTCAATCTCCCCTTCATTTTCTGCAATGAGCGTAAACCAGACATTAGGAGAGCCTTCTCTCAGGTAGTTATGGGTAACCTCAACATAACTGCTGATAATATCTGCTGTTTCCCGCAATTTCTCTTCAGGAACATGAACAGCACAAAGCGTACTTCTATGCCCCATTTTTTTGGCATCAAAAAAGGGGCCTACCTTGCGGATAATCTTATTTTGCTTAAGCGCTTTAACTCTTGTCAGAACCTCTTCACCCGATATTCCAAGCTTTTTACCGACATCACCATAAGGATCGGAAGAGACAGGAAAATTTCCCTGTACTTCATTCAAAATTGCCTTATCAACTGAATCCATTTAATGCCCCTTCCTTTAAAACGGTGTAAAGTATACTACAAAAAGGTATATCCATTAAATAAAAAGACCCCGCTATTAAAGCGGGGCCTTTCAAAAACTTCGTCTAACCAAAAACTTCGTCTAACTCAACGATTAAAACTTGGCAGCAATCTGAATGCCGAGCTTGGTTGCTTGATCTTCTGCAGCACCAGCTGCAGCGTTATCATCTTCAACATCAACCATAGCATAGTAAACGTAGAGACCTGTCTTCTCAGTTAACTTGTACTTAACCTGAATATTCGATTCAACAGTCTCGACACCACCTTTAGTGCCGGTATCCTCAGTTGTTTCCATCTGCCAACGCTCAATCTTCACAGAGAGACCCTTAGCAGGCTTCATGCTAACCTTTACTGCTGCACCAGTGTTATTTTGCCAGTTGGTATTGGCAAAGTCAGAAATACCATAATGGAAGTGATTTGTTGGGTAGAGGTTTTGCCATGCTTCATTATCTTTATCAGCAGAATTATCATCGCCACTACCACTGAAAACTTCACCACCTATTCTTAAACCGCCGAGCACAGGAAGGGTGTAACCACCGGTTACGGCAAATGCAGAAGCATTGATATCCGTGCCCTCTGCCTTGTCATCTCCACTCTGCTTGGCAAATTCAGCCGTCCAGTCAGCGCCGGCAGCTTTACCTGCTAATCTCAATCCCGTGGTAAGGAAGTTCTGGTTGTTGTGAACGGTCCATCCTACAGCGTTCGTATAATCTCCACCACCAATACTCTGGATAGCATACACATCAAGCTTATTCTGGGGAATAACCTTGAGAGTAGCATAGATGAAATTTAGCTGATCCTCAGTCTCATTAGCGTTATCGGAGAGTTTTGCCGTCACAAAATCAACATCAACAGGCTCAGTTTTCAGGTTCAGCTTGATGGCATCAAAACGTCTTCCCCAGTCAGTCCACTCAAGATGACCGATTAATCTTTGATTTCCATAGGCAAGCTTCTGACGACCTATTTTGAGACCGACGGGCCCAACGAGGTTTTTAACATCAAGATAACCTTCGGAAAGATCCGTAGCCTGATCTTCATCTGCAGTTGATACCGTGCTGCCTAACTTATTAGTTGCATTTTCAGAACCCCAGTTTCTTGCGTCTCTGATGGAGATGAAGCCGGTGGTCTGATCATCTATGGCAACTTTTGCATTAATAGTGGTACGCTGACCTGTGGTTCTATCAAGGTCACCTTTATCCTTATCCAAATCGCTCCAGTTATCTTTCTGCTCGTACCTTACTCTAACTTCTCCACTCCAATCTACATCCGCCGCAAATGACGGCACAATGCCCGCAGCAACCATAGCGCCTGCTGCAACTACTGAACATAACTTCTTCATACTATCCTTACCTCCTGTTTAATTAATAATTACAATATTACAAAACTTGGAATGATCATATTATCATTCAAACTGCAGAACTAATTTCGAGTGTGCCCCCTATCACCTCCCTTTCAAAGAGTTGTGAATCCGAAATCTTAATCCCAAAAGAGGGAATTAACGCCATATGAAGGCCAGCAGGGTATTACTTAGGCCGAAACCTTATCATAGAGAAATGGACAAATCAACTATTTTTATTCTTTTTTTCCCTTTTTATTACACCCTTATTTGCATTTATACATTTTGGGGGATATAATCATCATTCCATATAGTTATTTTGGGGGATCAACAACCATGAGAACTAAGCAGAAACAGACTCTCTTTCAAACCAGCCGAGGGTTTCCCGCAAAGTCACAACACCTCCGACGAGAAGAAGCGCAGGAGGAGTCAGGCCACTCTTTTCGACTTTTTCGCAGATATCAGTGAGCGTACCCTCAACCGTTCTCTGTTCAGGCATGGTCCCACACCTGACTACCGCTGCCGGCGTATCTCCCCTCTGACCGTTTTTCATAAGATTATCGGTAATAGGTTCCAGGTTTTTAACACCCATATAAAATACAAGGGTATTATCCAGTTCGGCAAGGGCTTTCCAGTTCACATCTTCAATATCAGCTCCGATCCTTTTATGACCGGTTACAAAAGTAACGGCTGAAGTGTGCCTTCTGTCGGTAAGAGGCATACCGGCATAAGCAGCCACACCGGAAGCAGCGGTGACACCGGGAATGACTTCAAAGGGAACGCCTTCATCATATAAAAGCTGAGCCTCTTCCCCTCCCCGGCCAAAAATATAGGGATCACCCCCCTTGAGTCTGACTACTTTTTTTCCCAGCTTGGCCTTATCGGCAATGAGCCTGTTAATCTCTTCCTGCGGAAGGGTATGAAAGGAGTCCTCCTTACCGACAAAAATCTTTTCGGCTTCCCCGTTAACATAAGCCAGGACGCCAATTCCCACGAGTCTGTCGTAAATCACAACTTCAGCTTCTTCTAAAAGACGCTTTCCTTTAAGCGTTATGAGATCGGGATCGCCGGGGCCGGCACCGACTAAATATACTTTTCCTTTTTCCATCTTATTATCCAATCACCACAAAGACACAAAGAGCACAAAGAAAACTTTTTAATTTACAATTCTTCTAATGCCATCCTTTAGGACAGGAACATTAAAATTAATCAACATCCCCAACCAAAGGCCTGAGAGCTTCAAATATGTAAGAAGCTGTGCCTCGTGAATCGGCTCTATCCTTTCTACAGTTTTAATTTCAACAACAACAAGCTTTTCTACCAGGAGGTCAAGCCTATAACCACATTCAAGTTCGTTACCTTTATAAACCAAGGGTAATGATTTTTGTCTTTCAAAGGAAACATCTCTTAATGAAAGCTCATAGCAGAGACTTTCTTCATAAGAAGATTCCAATAGTCCTGGACCAAGGTTCCTATGAACTTCTATAGAAGCACCGATTATCAATTGCGAAAGTTCATCACTCCTCTTTGTGACCTTTCTGTCTTTGTGGTGCATAAATCTTAAAGTCCAAACTTTGACGTTCTATCAGTACAAAAAATCCCCGAAGGTTTCCTAACAGGAATTTCCTTGAGTAATTCATAACTGTCAGCATCATAGACCCGCACCTTGTTCTCACCCATAACAGACAGGTAGACAGCTTCACCTTTCGGTGTAAACTGGGGATTAATCGCACCCTTTCCGGCATCGATGGTCTTTTTAACTTTCAGTGTCTCCATATCAATCACCTGCATGAGTCGCTCTTCCTCACTGCCGGGAGCTGCAACATTATCAACCCATACTTCACGCCCCCCTGGCCGGGCAACAACAAAAAGGCCCGTACCGGCAATAGGAATAGACTTGACTAATGACCAGTCACGCATGTTATAGACGATAGCTCTTTTTTCTCCAAATGCAGGTACAATAGCCAGATCACCGGAAATGGCCCAAGACTCTAAATGGGGAATATGATAAACAGGCACCTTATCATATTCTTTATACTTTTTCAGTCCCGCTTTCTTTTCGCTCACATCGATCTTCTTCATATCACCCAGCGTCCAGGTGTCAAGAAGTCCCATCCAATCGGATCCAAGGAAGCCAACCATATAATTTCTGCCATCAGGTGTAATTAGCTGATCATAGGGTGTATCGCCCACATCCCAGTATTTTTTAACAACGGGAAATCCTTCCTGTTTCATATCAACAATCCAGACACCACCCGTTTCCATGAGTCCATACATCATAAGATCATCAGCCGTATCGAGAGGACCAACGGTCCTGGATATGACTTTTTTACCATCTGACATTTCCCTGACAGCAGGTATTTCTTTTAAAAGATCGAGAGAATCAGAATCGAGCACAACGACACCACCGGGCTGGTAGTTACATACCATGATGTATTTATTGTTCCTTGAAATGGCAATGCCGATAGAATTCTCACCCACCTTAGATTTCTTCTCAAGCTTCATCAATATCAGATCAACTTTACTTAGAGTGCCATCCCTGCCTATGATATAGGCATATCTGCCATCCCTTGAAAAGACCATGCTGGCGTGGCGAAGATTACCAAGATCTTCCACACGACCCAATACTTCATGATTGACAGAGTCAACAACGACAATACCGCCATTCTCACGTTCTACAATTACCATAAGCGAAGCCGTTCCGTAGATCTTACGGTCGGCATCATTCCTGACCATGCCATAACACCCTGTAAGTAACAGGGCAATGATGATCACAATACTATAAATTCTATAATGCATTTTTAGAACCTTTTATTCGTGGCGTTATATTTACCTACAGGCTTTTTAAAGGGCATGCGCTTAACAACTTTAAAGTTTTTCGTGTTATAGATGACGACTTCGCCATCATCCTCCCAGACACTAACAAGAGCACGGCTTCCATCTTTATTAAACTCAATATGCATGGCCCGCTTGCCCTTTTGAGGTACTATTTCTTTAACAACTTTGAGACTGTCCTTGTCTATAATCTGAATCGTGTCAGTACCTGTATCAGCCCAAATTTGACGTATTTTATCATGTGTTCTGGCGAAAAATCCAGCGCCTTTTGTCTTTACTTTTCCCTTATCCTGCCAGGTATACATTTCAATAATGGAAATTTCAGGCTTCCCAATATGTGGGAAGGCCGCAAAAGTCCCTTTTGAGTTTTTCCATACGGCAGCAGAAGCAAGGTGTGGCATTCCACCCTGAGATTGCACTTTTTTTGTCACTTTCGACTTAACAAGATCGATGACACTAAAGTGATCCGATCCTCTGGAGGTACCTATAAGGTATCTTTCGGAAGGATCGATGAAAAAATCGGTAAAGGGTTGGTCTATCTTGATCCTCTGCACTTTTAAGGTCTTATCATTAATTACAAGAATTTCAGCTTTATCCTTAAGAGACACAACAAAAACACCCCTTGATTTCAAAGCATAAACAGCTCCGGGTGTCGCTTCAGGATCGATAATTTCTTTCGGCTTCATGGTGAAAGCGTCAATAATTACAATATTTTTAGGAAGCAGGTTAACCTGGGCCAAATATTTGTTGTCACTGGAGACGGCAATATTTCTGGTGCTGATACCTCCTCTTATTCGTCCAACCTCTCGAAAATCGATAAGGTCATATTTTACTATCCAGCCTCCTCTTGAAACAGCAAAAGAATATCTCAAATCTCTACCAAATTTGGGGCCACCATGAATAGCACCGACTTCTACTGCACCAAGCAACTTAAACCGGTCCCCATCCATAAAGTGAACTGTCCCTTTCCCCCCTTCGACAATCATAAAGAAATTAGTCATGTCAAATTTGGGCTTTTTCTCATCAAGACCAAAGTAAGAAATCTGCCAGGTATCACGCATCTGCTCAACACCCCAAATCGGCTTATCCACAGGAGACTTAATATAGGCAATAAGCGCTTTGACGTCCTTCTCACTTAGCTTATCCTTGAAAGGAGGCATATTGGTAGCGGGAAGCCCTTCTAAAATAGCAGCTTGAATATCTTTATCCTTTTTTCTACCAAAGTATTCCGGCAAGAGGGGAGGACCGACAAGACCGTACCTTTCATGGTGGTGGCATTCAGCACAGTGTTTCTCATATGTTTTCTTACCCGCTTTCAAAATGACCGGATTGTGAGGAGCACCTGCCATTTTACCTGCTTTCCCTGCAAAAAGGGAGGATGGAATCAGAAAAATTACGAGTAATGTTAATATTAAAAAGCTTCTAAGCATAAATTGAATTTTAATCTTCAGTTGTTTTGAAAATGAGGTGAGCTTTCTTCGAAATTAAATCTAAATAAAAAAAGGGGAGGAAATCCTCCCCTCTCTATAAGCTAACTGAAACTTATATTACTTGGTAAATTCCTTACGCATATAGTTAATAATCTGCCAGATCTTCTTCTCAGAAAGGTTTACATCACTACCGGGACCAAAAGCTTCCATATCAGTCCCCTTACTTCCTTTCTCAGTAATCCAGAAAAGCTGCCCATCAGACTTGCTCTTCATGTAACCTGGTGCATTAAATGCAGTGGCCGGTATTTTAAGATCATCAGCAGAGGAACCTTTTCCATCACCTTTTGAACCATGACATTTCTTACATTTCTTTTCGTAGTACTTCTTTCCTTTTTTAAGGTCTTTCTTTTTCGCTTTTGGTGCCTTTTTACTCTGATAGTCGGCCGGCGCCTCAGGCGTCTTATGGGCAGCCAACGCGGGCCCGGCCGTCAAAAGAAACGCACCGACAATAACAGCTACTAATATTTTTGTTCCTATCCTCATTCTTTTCCCTCCTATTTAATTAATATTTTATGATGACAATTAGGTCATTAATTGAAACATTTTAATCAAATCACCAAAATTCTTCAATAACAAAATCAGTACTTTTTCAAAATCTCTTTCTTATCATCCCAGTCAACTTCAGCATGAACCAGATTATAGTGACATTTGATACAGTTTAACTTACCTACTTCTTTTACTGTTTCAAGCTCTGCTTTATGCCTTTTGATATCTGCATCGAAGAAATCATTTTTTACATGACAATCCTTACAGAGTTTACTTTTTTCTTTTACAAATTGAATTCTGACCTTTGCTGCAAGTTCTCCCCTGAGTTCCTCCTGCCAATAGGTATCATCATGAATTGACACCTGAATACGCTCCCAGGCCTTGGGGCTAAAATACATATATTTTGTCCAGAGCCATACGGAATGCGGCGCATGACAATTAACACAACCAGGCCTCAAATTTTCCTCTTCTGTTTCATAATGGGCAGAAACTTTAAATTCGGCATAGGGCTGAGGATGGCACTCTGCACAACCGGTCAACATTCCCGTGGGCTTTTCCATTTTGACCTTTTCATTAAAGGCGTACTCATCAGGATCATAATAGGCTGTATGGCAAAAATCACAGAATCCTTTTGCCTCAACAGAACCGTGGGAAAGAAAGAAGAGCAAACCTGCCACCAGAATAATACCTGCAGCAACAACTCCACCGGCTATGGCTAATACATTCTTTGGCACTCTCAACTCCTGTCCTTCAGCATCTCAGTAGCAGCTTTAAAAAATTTATCATGACCGGTAACATCGGTCCTCACATCACCATGCTTATCTCTTGAACCGGCAGGCTCAACCTTCACTTTAAATGAAAGAGACGCATTACCACTAACAGGATCGATAAAGAGAGGAAATATTTCATTGACACTGATCCCGTTATCGCGCCACCAGAGGTTATAATGGACGTCAGGATCATAAACCTTATTCCAGCTTGTAATCCTGTGGGGTTCCGCCGTAGCAACAGGACCGATGGACCAATGGCCACAGGAGGCTGCCATAGCAACAACACCGGGACAAATGGCATTGGTCACTCTCATTTTAGTAATAATGTAGCCAACAGGCGTTGACAGTCTGGCAAGGGCTCCGTCCTTAATATTCAGTTCAGATGCAGTCTCCTTATTGATCATGCAATAATTGTTATGGCTTTTTTCTGAAAGATATTTGTTATTAGCAGTAGCTGAACCCGCCTGGTAAGCCGTTTTATAGGTAATAAAAGTTAACCCCTCATCGTCAGAATCTTCATCAGCCTCCAGATTTGCCGGTTTTACCCACGTTGGAAGTGCTTCATATCCAGCCTTTTCAAGTAGAGTCGATTCAATTTCAATCTTTCCCGAGTCTGTTTTAAAACCATTCTCTTCATGAGCACCAAATTCGGCTTCTACCGCTTCACCGTCGTCATTTTCAAACTTTCCCGTCTCCGTATTTACAGCGCCATATACAGGCCATATGGCGTAATCAGCCATGGCATCATAGCCGCCATCTTCCTTCATCTCCTTGACACCTTCAAAATAGGCAGGCATCAATTCTTCCGTATCCTCAAACTGCCAGAACTCTTTATAACCTCTCTCTTCTTCCGGATCGAGAACATCGATAATATCACGAAGTATGGAGGGAAGATCGAGAACCTCTTCAGGTGCTTCCTGCAAAGGAGTTCTCACCCCAACCCAGGGCATTAGTGAAGAAGGACTCGTCACAGGTTCAAACCTTTCGAGGTAGAGAGCTTCCGGCAAAACGATATCACATAAGGCAGCTGTTTCACTCATAAATGGAGCAATGGCTACGGTAAAGGGCAAAAGGGTTTCATCTTTTAAAGTCTGCCTCCAATAGGGAGCAGCCGAAGCACTATAAGCCGGGTTACTATTATAATTAAACAAAACACCTGTTTTCAGTCCCTTTGAAGAAACCAGATAAGGGAATGTGCTCCCATTTTTCACAACACTTCCCTTCGGTACGGGGGGAACCGGTTGGATGTCATTCCAGTTGACTCGCCTGGGAAGACAATACCCCCCTTCCACTTCCACATTACCTGTAATAATGGGAAGCAGCATGATGGCCCTTTCAGTATAAACGCCATTTGAATGAGAAGAAGCTCCCCTATAACTGAAAACAGTAGCCGGCTTAGCCTTGGCAAATTCAATTGCCAACCTTGAAATAGTATCGGCAGAAATCCCACTCTCTTCTTCCGCCTTTTCAGGCGTAAATTTTTCCAGGTGTGCTGCTAGTTTTTCAGCCGTAATATTGGTCCATTCATTAATAAAATCTTCATCAGCCAGCCCTTCCGACATAATGACATTAGCCATAGCAAGGGCAACAAGACCATCCGTACCGGGCGTAAGAGGTATCCACTCATCAGACTTACCTGCCGTCATTGACATTCTAGGATCAAAAGTCACAAGCTTTGCATGATTGTCGATCCGACCATCAATCAAGGTCTGTGCATGAGGCTCAAAAGTTTCATAAATATTCGAACCAAAGTTCAATATATATTTGGATTTTGAAAAGTCGGGCACCTCAATATCTGCGCCCCAGGTCAACTTCTGACCGGTTTTTTTATTAGCATCACCGGCCATTTCAAAAATGGAAGTGGAACCGAGAGTGTGCATAAAGCGCCTAAATTCGCCACCACCCACATCTTCGCCCCGTACTAAGGCAATTGAATCAGGACCATTCTCATTAAGCGACTCATTAACATTCTTGGCAATTTCCTTGAGCGCCTCTTCCCAGGATATTTTCTTAAAATATCCTTCCCCTCTTTTACCCGTTCTTTTGAGAGGAAACTTAATCCTGTCAGGATCGGTGAGCTCATAATGAGAAACGAGATCAAGTGCTTTTGAACGTCCCCTTGAAGCAATGTGCGCCGGATGTCCTGCCACCTGAACGACGGTTTCTTCATTTTCAACAAATACTTCAACAGGACTTTTAAGTTTCCCATAGGGTGTTACTGAGTAGTAGGGCTCACGAAGCTGTGCGATACGACCATAATTATAGGCGCGCTCTCCTCGTTCCAGCTCCATTGCCTTAACAGAATCTCTGGAACCAATAGCAACTCCAGCAGCAGCAGCACCGCTTACCTTTAGAAACTGTCTTCTTGTAACTTTAGACATATAAAAAACTCCCTAAAAGAAGGATTGACTGAATTGACCTACAAGAACCCAACCGACACGCATACCAAACATACCAACAACGATAAATGCCGATGCGGCAACAATGCCCTCCCTCTTTCTTCCAAAGGGAGTAAGGAATATTATAAAAGGAATAACAAGTCCAACACCCATATACCAGAAAGGAACAGCACCCTTAAAAACAGTTTTGATAATTGACAGCGTATGGTATTCGTGAGCAGTGCCGTAACTCATCTGTAAAAATTCTGAAAAGACGAGAAAAAGATCAAAGGTAATCCCAATAAGAAGCATTTGACCGAGCATCAAAATAACATCCGGACTAATACGATTTTCCGGTTTAACAAAATAATCGCGAGCCCAAATGAGCAAACATGAAGCTCCCCAGCCGGAGAGATTGGCACCGACAAAGAAAAGCAAAGCAGCCATACCGGTATGATTAGGATGACGAGATGGATTTAGCTCAAGCGCCACTCCCGTATACCAACAGAGTGCACCGGCCAGAGGAAAGGTTAATAACCCAAAAAACCTTGCCAATTTTTCATTTTTCAAATAAACGAAAATACCGTAAAGGATTGCACCAATGGTATAGGCAAAAACGAGGATGCTTCCCCATGCCAGAGGAGCAGACTCATGCCAGTAGCCCGTAACAATTGGAAAGAGGTGAAGCGCTCTCTCAACACGTCCCAGGTCAAAGACAAGAAGCACCTGGACTGCTGAAATAAGAGAAACAGCTATGATAGTTGTATAAAGGGAAATAGATTTGAAACGTTTAATACCGAAAGCCCAGCCAAGACTGGCAATCATGAATATACCTTCGCTGATTCCTGCCATCCAGTAATAAACGGCAATAGGGACACCCCAGTATACGTGGTGATAAGCGTTGGCAATTATTTCGCGTTCCAAAGTACCCCTCCCTAGTGTTTAATGATTCCCGACTTTTCCAGGATTTCTACTAAAAAGTTAAACATATTGGTGGCAAGCTGCTTAGTCATACCCAAGGGAGAAGACTCGGCCTCTATAATATCACCATGCTGTTCTCCTTTATGATAACGTTTATATTCATCAAAATCATCTCTCAGCATGGCACTTCTCTTATCGTAACAATCATCAGGATCAGCAACGCCCCTGCCATCCATTCCAATATAAAACACCATAGGACTTGTTCCCATATCGGATCTGAGGGCAGAAACCCTTTCTTTACTGATGAGCTTACTTATTTCACTATCGGGATCATTTAAATCACCGAAGATGATAGCCCTTGCCGTACAGGCAGACACGCAGGCCGGCTGAAGCCCCCTGGAGACCTTATGAATACAAAAGCTGCACTTATCAACTATCCTCGTAGGCAAATCATCGTCTGTTCTCTTATAGGGCAGTAAGTGCCTGGCATTATAAGGGCAGGCAATGGCACAGGTTCGGCAACCGATGCAACGGTTATAACGCTGAAGAACAAAACCGTCAGGATGTTTGTAAGTCGCGTTTGTGGGGCAGTTTCTTACACAAATGGGGTAATCGCAGTGATTACAGAGAGCGGGCATTACTGTTTTAGTTACATTAGGAAAAGTCCCCCGATTCTCTTCCTTCAGCCACATACGCCACACACCGAGAGGCGTACCGAATTCAGCTTTACATGCCATCATGCATGCGCCGCCGCCGGTACACCGTCTTAAATCAATCACCATGCCATAGCGTTTTTTACCTTCTACTCCATAGCTTGGTGGTGACTGTATGCCATATGCCCGTTTCGACATAGAAAAGGTCTCCTGCTTTAGTTTTTATTGGGATGAAGCTGCAAAAAAACGTTTAATCTGATGAGACAATTATTAATCACTTTTTTTCAGATTCATGAGGGTAAAAAAAAGGGCCGGGTGGTTTCCCACCCAACCCTTAAATTGGTCAATCTTAGTAAATATCCTTCATGGTGTTGTAGACATTGAACTTACCAGTTGGAGCTACGAGACCGGTAATTCTTGTCTTCTCTTTCAGTGTCTTATCATCAATTACGATAAGCGCACCGTCTTTATCCCAGAGAGAAACCCACATCTCATCACCTGCCTGGTTGTACTCGAGGTGAACAACCTTCTTCTCGAATACAAGCTCTTTTGGATCAGCAGTTGGGTTATTCTTGTTGAATACGGTGATTACGTTAGACTTGTTCTTGTTGATGGTGTTATCACAGTAAACATTTTTACTCTTGGGATGGGTCTTGATGAAGAGAGAGTTACCACCAAGCTTCCACTCTCTTACAACTTCCCATGCCTGCTTGGGGTGACCTTTCGGATCAGTACCGATGATGGATACAAGCCCTTCACCGAGGTGAACCGTTGCCCATACAGGACCGAACTCAGGGTCAATCCAGTTGGCGCCACGACCGGGATGAGGCTTGGTACCAACTTCTACGTTTGCAGCGAGCTTTCTTTCAACCGTATCGATGACAGAAACCGTATCCCTCATGTTAGCTGCAACGAGGAAGTATCTCTTTGTTGAATCCCATCCGCCATCGTGGAGGAATCTTTCAGCGTTGATTTTGGTTTCAACAACCGTTCCTACATCAACCTTGCTGTAGTCTACAAGTACAACAATACCGGCCTCTTTGAGGGTAAGAACCCACTCAGGCTCGTGGTGAGAAGCAACGATTGAAGCAACACGAGTTTCTTCCTTGTACTCATTAGTGTCATAGGTGTAGCTGCTGGTACGTACAACCTTGAGAGGCTCAAGTGTATCACCCTTCATAATAACGTAGTGAGGAGGCCAGTAGTTACCAACAACGGCGTACTTATCGTTGAAGTTACCTTTTTTACCGTTATACTTGGAAGTATCAATAGATCTTGCGTCGATACCTGTTTTGATCTCAGCAACAAGAGTTGGTGGATTAGACCACATATCAATCATTGTTGCCTTACCGTCACGACCGATAGAGTACATGTAACGACCTGAAGCGGAAGTCCTCAGGATATGTACAGCAAAACCGGAAGGAAGTGTTGCGAGAATCTTCTTTTTGTCTCCATCAATGATGGAAACCTTACCGGCATCCCTCTGGATAACACCGAAGAAGTTCTTCCAGCCCTTGATTTGAGGTGACTTTGGTCTCTTGCTAACAGGAATATGAACCTTCCAGGAAGCCTTGATCTTCTTCATATCCCACTCGGGTGGTGCTGGTGGGTCGAGCTGGATGTACTTGGCCATAAGCTTTGTTTCTGCTTTGGTCATAAATCCGTCTTTACCCCAACCGGGCATACCGCCTTCGGTGCCATTATAAAGTACGTCCTCAAGCTTGGCGAGGCTCTTCTTAAGAGTTTTTTCAGGGGTAATATTTGGGCCCGTTGCACCCTGCCTGAGGGCGCCATGACAACCTGAACATCTGTCGAAATAAAGGTCCTGAGCTTTTGCGAATTCATCCTTGGAAAGCTTTGGCGCTGCCAGGGATGTGCCGGCGATAAGGGCAACCGACAGGAAAGGTACTGCTACACTGATGAATCTTTTTACCATCTTTTCCTCCTTAAAAAATAATTGATAAACAAACTACCTACTAGCCTAAAATCTTAAATTATTGCAAATATTTCTTATATCCCCTCCCTTCGTTATTAAAAAAAGTGTCTATAAGCACGTAACTTTTGTATAAACAAAAGAACAATTCATGGCACAATCCTGCTTTCCGTGATGCGAATTCTATGCTGACTAAACCCCCTTGTCAAGAAAAAAAGGGATCTTTTTGTCTCTTTCTGAAACTCCTAGCCAATAAGGGTTAAGAGCCATAGTCCATAAGAACTAACCCTTCTTAACTACTCGCCGGCAACCAGGTATTGATAAAAAAGTCACAAACAAACTCAACAAGTCTATCAATCAATATACGGGCTTACTTCTAAAGTGATGCGTCGCCTCAATAAAACGGGTCGTCATCGATTTGGAACGCATGACAACAGAATGGGTCACAGCCCCCCCCTTAAAAAAGCGAACACCCTGTAAATAATCACCATCCGTTACACCTGTTGCAGCAAACATGACATCACCTGACGCCAGTTCATCGATGGCATACACTTTATTTATATCGTCAATCCCCATCTTGGCCGCCCTGGCAATTTCTTCGTTATTTCTCGGCTTTAACCGTCCCTGCATATCTCCGCCAATACACCTGAGGGCCGCAGCGGCAATAACCCCCTCGGGGGCGCCACCTGTTCCAATGAGCAAATCCACACCGGAACCCTCCTTGCAGGTGGCAATTGCCGCAGAAACGTCACCGTCACCAATCAGCTTTATCCTGGCGCCGCTTTCACGAACTTCACTGATAATTTCAGCATGTCTCGGCCGATCAAGAATAATTACAGTCAGATCATCTACATTAACATCGAGCGCCCTGGCTACTTCAGTAAGATTTGTCGTAACAGTGGCATTAATATCAATGCATCCCTTCGCCCTGGGGCCAACGGCAATTTTTTCCATATACGTATCAGGCGCATGAAGAAACTTGCCTTCTTCTGCAAAGGCGATAACAGAAAGCGCATTATTACCGCCTGTAGCACAAATAGTCGTCCCTTCAAGCGGGTCCAGCGCGATATCAATTCGTGGGGATTTTCCCGAACCCACTTCTTCGCCGATGTAAAGCATGGGGGCTTCATCACGCTCTCCCTCGCCGATAACAACCCTGCCGGCAAAAGGGATTGCATCAAAGGCCCTCCTCATTGCATCAACTGCCGCCTGATCGGCAGCTTTTTCATCACCAAGTCCCATGAGTCTTGCGCTTGCAAGGGCCGCAGCTTCCGTAACCCTCACAGCTTCTAATGCCAGATTTCTGTCCATAATCCCCTCGTCTATTTTTTTTAGTAACTTTTAAATTTTCCTGCAAAATTATGTCAGGAAATTACTTTATTGAAGGTACTTTCGTGTACATACCACAAAGAACAGGTTTATCGGGCCAGAAAGTGATTCATAATATCACTCCCTTTTTTGATAAAAAATCCGCTTTTTTCAGCAGCCCTTTCATTATAGCCGGCCGGCGAACAAAACCCTCCATCAGTAGCCGGATAAATTGCACAAGGGACAGGGTCCGCCGTATGGGTTTTCAAAGAAATGGGCGTGGCATGATCGGGCATAAGCAATACCCTGTAGTTCTTAAACTTCTTCAATCCTTCAAGAACAGTACCGACCACCTTTTCATCAAAATCTTCTATGGCCTTGATTTTATTTTCCAGGCTGCCACTATGGGCCGCTTCATCAGGCGCTTCCACATGGAGATAAACAAAATCCTTTGTTTCCAGTTCCTTCAGTGCATAAGAGGCTTTGGCAGCATAGTCCGTATCGATATATCCTGTTGCGCCGGGCACGTTTATAATATCCAGCCCGGCATAGACACCGATCCCCTTAAGCAGGTCCACTGCCGAAATAACGGAACCTGTCAAGCCGTAGCGACTCTGATAGTCGGGCATTTTAGGCTTCTTCCCCTGCCCCCAGAGCCAGATTGAATTGGCAGGCTTTTTGCCTTCTCTTACCCTTTTATGGTTGACCTCGCTTTTTTCAAGCACTTCCCGAGATCGTTTCATGAGATCGGAAATAGCTCCGGCCCCTTCTCCCGATGGAAAGTGAGGAAGAACAACCCTGTCGGAAATATCATGGGGAGGCGTCGTCTCCAGTCTGTCACTGCCACCCTTCCAGACAAGGAGGTGACGATAGCTGACGCCGGGGTGAAAGGTAAACTCTTCGCTGCCCAGCCCTTCCTGAAGCTCGGCAATAAGCCGGGAAGCCTCTTCAGTCGATATGTGGCCACCGCTAAAATCATCCATAATAAGCCCCCCCATCCCCTCTACGAGAGTAACAAGGTTACAGCGGTATGCCACGTCATCCGGTTCGAGAGCGACACCCATGCTGGCCGCCTCAAGGGGAGATCTTCCCGTATAGTATTTTGCCACTTCATAGCCAAAAACACTGAGATTTGCCACATCGCTTCCGGGAGGGAAACCGTCAGGAACGGTTTTAACCCGCCCAATCATCCCCTCGCCGGCTATAAAATCCATATTGGGTGTGCGGGCGTACTCAAGCGGCGTTTTTCCACCCAGGCTTTCTACAGGATAATCACTCATCCCGTCACCTAATAACACAATATATTTCAAAAGATTCTCCACATAAATTTCAGCTGATTTTTAAAGAAAAAAGTATACATTATTTAATCGATATATCAAGCCGAAAGCGTTTTTTCTCATAATATCGCATCGGCATGCAGGGGCATAGGAAGCAATTTTGCTATGGGCAACTGACAAAGCACGAAAAGGAGCAGAAGCAAAAAGGGCCGGCCTCAATATTGAGGCCGGCCCTTTTTAAAATCAATGTTTGAAATGCCTTATGCCGGTAAAAACCATGGCCATATTATGTTCATCGGCAGCAGCAATGACCTCGTCATCCCTGATAGAGCCTCCCGGTTGAATAACGGCCGTAGCGCCGGCCTCCGCTGCGGCATCAATACCATCCCTGAAAGGGAAGAAGGCATCAGAAGCCATCACCGTCCCCTTTACAGGCGATTGGGCCTTGGAAACGGCAATCTTTGATGAATCGACACGGCTCATCTGACCGGCGCCGACACCAACGGTCCTGTCTCCATGGGCATAGATAATGGCATTGGACTTGACATGCTTGCAAACCTTCCATGAGAAGTCCAGGGCCTTTAGCTCCTCTTCCGTCGGCTTTCGTTTGGAAACAACCTTTAGTTCTTCCAAATTAATCTTTGCCGTATCTCTCGTTTGCACCAGAAGCCCGCCGGTTACCTTCTTTAAATCGTAACCCAATTGATGAAAGGGTGAAAGAAGGGGGATCTGGAGAAGGCGAAGGTTCTTTTTCTCCTTAAAAACATTCAACGCCTCATCATCATAGCCCGGTGCAATAACGGCTTCTACAAAGGTGGATGCAATTTCCCTGGCCGTTTCCACATTAACAATCCTGTTAAAACCGAGAACCCCGCCGAAAGCGGAAACAGGATCACAATCTCTTGCCCTCCTGTAGGCCTCAACGAGGTCTCCATGGGCAAGCGCAACACCACAGGGATTGTTATGCTTGATTATAACGGAAACAGGCTCTGAAAATTCCTTTGCAATTTCAATGGCAGAATTCAGATCGGCAATGTTATTAAATGAAAGCTCCTTGCCCTGAAGCTGAAGCGCATTAGAAACACAAGGTTCCTCAATATCAGCTTCTTTATAAAAAGCAGCTGTCTGGTGAGGGTTCTCACCATAACGCATATCCTGTACCTTACTGTACTGCAGCGAAAGCACGTCGGGATATTCATTTTTTTCCCCGCCCTTTAATGAAGTCAGGTAATTGGTAATGGCTCCGTCATAAGCGGAAGTGTGCTGAAAAACCTTTTTAGCAAGATAAAAATTTGTGTCGCCGGAAACCTTGCCGCCATTTTTCTTCATCTCCGAAATGACGCTTTCATAATCACCGGCATCGACAACAACTGAAACATCCTTATGGTTCTTCGCCGCAGATCTCAGCATGGTAGGCCCGCCGATATCGATATTTTCAATGGCCTCTTCAAAGGTGCACCCCTCTTTTGCAACGGTTTCCTCAAAGGGATAGAGATTGACGACGACCATATCGATGGGCTCGATGCCATGTTCATTCATTTTTTCAACATGGGCGCTATTTTCTCTCTGCCCAAGCAATCCCCCGTGGATTTTAGGGTGCAAGGTCTTTACCCTGCCGTCAAGCATTTCAGGGTAACCGGTATAGTCGGCAACCTCCTTAACAGAAAGGCCATTTTCAGCTAATAGTTTTGCCGTGCCACCCGTTGACAGGATCTCAACACCGAATTCTTCAAGTTTTTTTGCAAATTCCAGGATTCCACTCTTATCGGAGACACTGATAAGCGCTCTTTTAACCAAAGCCATCTTTTACTCCTTAACTAGTTTTCATCCGGAAAGGGTGCTTTTTCGCAATCTCTGCGTCAATCTTCAGATTTGCTTGTGCGACGTACAGCAGTACGACTCGGCGAAACCCTTGATTTCCTTGACCTTGCAAAAAATCCCTCCTTTCCGAATTGAAAACATAGTTTGATTTATTATAGTTTCTGGATGAACACTAACTATATAATGAGGCGCTATAATAGCCAAAAAGGGGCAAACTGTCAATAAAAGTAAGGAATAAAGAGGCTTTACCGGGCGCCATTATTCATGGCTGCCGATTTTTTTCATATTTATTGAATGGTTATGGAAGAGAGGTCAGTCCGACTTGAGGTGAGCAGCATCAAAAACCCGGTCTTTACCGAGTTCCTTGGCCATGTACATGGCATTATCGACAACCTGCATCAGTTGATCGGGAGAATTGACAGATTCCTTATCATAAAGGGCAACACCGACGCTGACGGTCACCCTTCCCCCTTCGACAAAAGGGTAAGAGTGCTCCCTGATCATTGAGTGAAGCCTCCTTGCCATATCCATAGCGCCGCATATACTCGTTTCAGGCAGGAGAACAGCAAATTCCTCACCGCCATAACGGGCGGCAATGTCACTTTCGCGAACAACCTCCCTGACAAAAAGGCCAACACTACGCAATACTTCATCACCGGCACGATGGCCGTAGACATCGTTTATCTTCTTGAAATTATCGAGATCCATAAAGATACAGCTAAGGTCATGTTCATAACGGCGGGCCCTGGAAAACTCTTCTTCCAGCCGGTCATAAAAGTACCGGTGATTAAAAAGGCCCGTCAGGCCATCGGTAATGGCCATGCGCTCCAGGTGAAATTGCGCTGTTTTCATTGATTCAAAAAGAATGGCATTTTCCAGGGCATTGGCAGAAATATTGGCCATGAGTTGGCATAGCTTGACGGCACGATCGCTGATACCGTTGACCAATGGAGACGCAGTACGCAGAAAAAAGGTGCCTATAATATTCTCTTTCCTGATCATGGGAACAACGATAATGGAATTAAAGTCAAGAGGTTCTACCAGGTGCTTAACAGGCGCCATAATGGGATCACTCTTGATATTGTTGACAACAACGGTCTTCCTCGTTTCAAGCGCCTTTCTTATTTCAGGATACTTGTCGAGATCGATACGGATTTCTTTGTCAGCCATGAGGTCATTGCTCGCCTTAACGACAGTCTCATTATTGCTGTTCAGGCTGACGATGGAACATCTGGCCACATCAATGACATCGGCAACCTTATCGACAATATAACGAAGAATTTTTCTGGGGTTCCGGGAAACGGAAATGGTCTCTGAAAGTTCAAGAAGCAAAACCAGGTCTTTCTGGTCGAGATTGGTATAATAACCTTTTGTCCGTAAGTGTGATTCTATTCTGGCAAGAACTTCCGGCGGGTGAACAGGCTTGGAAAGATAATCATCGGCGCCGGCATTGAGACCTTCCACAATATCATTGGTTCCGCTCCTGGACGTAAGTATAATGAGAGGAATGTTGCGGGTTGCAAAGTCATCCTTCAACTCCCTGCAGATTTCTATACCGCTTTTCCCCGGCATTTCCACATCGAGAATAATAAGGTCGGGCAAACGCTCCCTTGCTGTAATTACGGCCTGCTTACCGTCTGAAGATTCAACAACGGTATACCTCTCTTTCAGGATATCGGTCATTATCTGGCGAAAAAAAGGTTCGTCATCAACAACAAGAATCATTTTTTTATCGCTCATGGCAGCAATCTTTACTAAAATTAAAGCGCTTGTCTAAGTAATTTATTATTAACATAATATCATACATTAAGCACGCCTGTTACATGAAGAGTATTTTTGTTGGATTATTTCGTCATTTATGTTATTAAATTGTTAACTTACGTCAAGAAAACATATGGCTATCGAGAAATACATAGAGCGTTTTACAAAACACTTGAAATATGAGAAAAATTTCTCTCATCATACCATAAGAAATTATTTAAGCGATCTTGACCAGTACAATAATTACCTGAATGATGAGGGCCTTGAAATAGATATGGACCCTCTTGCAATAAGAAGGTACCTGGCCCTTCTTCAGAAAAAAAACACAAAAAGCTCTACAGGCAGGAAGCTGGCCGCTATTAAATGTTTTTACCGGTATCTCTCAAGAGAAGAGATTATAGAAACAAGCCCCTTTGAAGGAATTGCCACCCCCAGGGCTGAAAAGAAACTACCCGGCTTTTTTTCAGTCGATGACATTTTCAGGCTAATGGATGCGCCCCGTTCTGAAAAGCCGCTCGTTGTGAGAGACAGGGCCATTCTTGAACTTATATACGCTTCAGGTTTAAGGGCCGAAGAACTTGTCCGCCTTGACATCTGCAATATAGACATGGCCGCCGGGATGATTAAAGTCATTGGGAAGGGAAATAAAGAAAGGCGCCTCCCTGTGGGAGGCAAAGCGCTTGAAGCGATTAATGCCTACTGCGAATCAAGAATTGCAGGTGGCGGGGACGCAAAAAACGGCCCCCTCTTTCTAAACTACCGGGGGGAGAGACTTACCACCCGAAGTATTGCAAGAATTGTAAAAAAATATTTACTAAAGGCAGGAATCCCGGGCAACGGAAGTCCTCATACATTAAGACACTCCTTTGCCACCCACCTTCTCGATGCAGGTGCCGATCTCAGGGGAATCCAGGAGTTGTTAGGCCATTCCAGCCTGTCGACGACGCAAAAGTATACCCATATAACGACAGACAAATTGATGGAAGTTTACGACAAGGCCCACCCAAGGGCCAAAAAATCTTGATTTTTAGACACAGGACCACAGAAAATGATTAGAGGAACAACAATTGTCGCCGTAAGAAAAGACGGCAAGGTAGCCGTCGCCGGTGACGGACAGGTTACGACAGGCAGCACAGTCATGAAACACAAGGCGAGAAAAGTAAGAAGACTCTACAAGGATGCCGTTATTGCCGGTTTTGCAGGCGCTACGGCCGATGCATTTACACTCTTCGAACTGTTTGAAGCAAAGCTTGAACAGCATAACGGCAATATTACGCGTTCCGCCGTCGAGCTGGCAAAAGACTGGCGTACCGACAAAATGCTCAGACGGCTGGAAGCGCTCATGATCGTTGCCGACGAATCCCATACCTTTATTATATCGGGAAACGGTGACGTTATCGAACCCGATGACGGTATTGCGGCTATCGGATCAGGTGGTTCTTTCGCCCTTGCAGCAGCGAGAGCATTGCTCAAGCATTCAGAGCTTCCCGCAAATGAAATCGCTCATGAAGCAATGAACATAGCGGCAGAAATCTGTGTTTATACAAACAATAACATTGTCATGGAAGAATTATAGAGGGGGAAATGATTTTTACCACTATTATACTTGCCGCAGGCAAAGGGACGAGAATGAAGTCGGAACTGCCCAAGGTTCTGCATCCCCTCTGCGGAAAAGCAATGATCCATTATCCCGTCGATGCGGCAAGAGAAGCGGGCTCGGAAAAAATAGTAACCGTCATAGGTCACGGCGCCGATTCAGTTAAAGAAAAGCTGGCTCTTAAGGACATGGCTTTTGTCGTCCAGGAAGAACAACTCGGAACAGGACATGCCGTCATGGTCTGCAAAGACTCTGTTCAAGACAAGTCCATCCCCGTGGTTATCCTTTGCGGCGATGCTCCGCTCATACAATCAACGACTATTACAGGGCTCGTTAAAAGTCACCTGGACAATAAGAACAGCGTCACCGTTCTCACGGCGGACATGGAAAATCCACAGGGTTATGGCCGCATTATCAAGGATGGGTCAGAAATCCTCAGAATTGTCGAGGAAAAGGACGCCTCCCACGAAGAAAAGTGCATTTGCGAAATCAACAGCGGTGTTTACTGTGTCGATGGCGAATTCCTCTTTAAGACCCTGGAAAGTGTGGGAAAAGATAATGCTCAGGGGGAGTACTATCTTACCGATATCATAAAAATAGGGAGCGAGGCAGGCAAAAAAGTGGGCTGGTCGAAAATAACAGACAGCAGTGAAACAATGGGAATTAACAGCCGCAAGGAACTGGCCGAGGCAGGCGCTATCATGAGAAGAAGAATAACAGATGACCTTATGGCTGCGGGAGTAACTATTATCGATCCGGAATGCACTTACATTGATGGTACGGTTCAAGTGGGAAGAGACTCGACAATCTATCCCCAGGTGAGACTGGAAGGAAAAACTCTGGTCGGTGAAAACTGCGCCATAGAATCAGGCGCCGTCATCAAGGATTCGCACGTAGGAAACGATACTCACATAAAACCCTACTGCGTTATTACCGATTCAAGGCTGGGAGAAAAGACGGCCATTGGCCCTTTCGCCCATATAAGGCCGGCAAGTATCATCAGTGAGGGTGGTAAAGTCGGTAATTTTGTGGAAATTAAAAAAGCGACCATCGGTAAGGGGAGCAAAGTAAATCACCTTACCTATGTCGGTGATGCCGACGTTGGCCAGGGTGTAAACATAGGGGCCGGCACCATTACCTGCAATTACGATGGATACCGTAAGTTCAAAACGGTTATAGAAGACGGCGCCTTCATTGGAAGCGGCACAAACCTGGTGGCTCCGGTCACAATCGGCAAAGGGTCGGTAATAGGCGCCGGATCAACTATTACAAAAACGGTTCCTCCGGCCTCTCTGTCTCTCACACGCCCCGAACAAAGATGTATAAAAGGGTGGCCCGAAAAGAGAAGAAAAGAGAGGGGGGAGTAAAAGATGTGTGGAATTATCGGTTATACGGGAAGAAGTGAAGCTCAGCCCATCCTCATCGAAGGTCTTAGAAGGCTGGAATACAGAGGCTATGATTCTGCAGGCATCGCAGTCAATGTTGATGGAGGCGTTGTTATCAGGAGAAAAGAGGGCAAAGTTTCAGCCCTGGATGATGACCTTAGATCATCGCCCGTTGAGGGAACAACAGGAATTGCCCACACGAGATGGGCTACTCACGGCAAACCCTCTGAAATCAATGCACATCCCCATAGGGCAGGAGATATCACCCTCGTGCACAACGGCATTATTGAAAACTACCTGGAACTAAAACGTGAACTGGAAGCGGCAGGGCACAAATTCGAATCGGAGACCGATACGGAAGTCATCGCCCACCTTATATGGAAAACCATTAAAACTGAAAGGGACTTTGTCACTGCCGTCAGGAAGGCCCTGGCAAAGGTCGAAGGAAGTTACGGTATCGCCGTTATGAAGGAGAGTGATCCGGGAAGACTTATTGCATCGAGAAAAGGGAGCCCCCTCATCATAGGCATGGAAGAGGGGGAAAGCTACATTGCCTCCGATATTCCGGCTATTTTATGGCGGACACGGGACGTAAAGTACCTGGAAGATGGTGATATCGCCTCGCTCAGTTACGGCCATATAGAGATTTACGACGCAAAGGGTATGAAAACGGACAGGGAAACAAAGCGGATCACCTGGGACCCCGTCATGGCCGAAAAGGGAGGCTATCGCCACTTCATGCTCAAGGAGATCTATGAACAACCGAGAGCCCTTGCTGATACGATCGGCCCAAGAATCAGGGAAGAGAGCGGAGAAATATACCTTGAAGACCTCAACATGGAAGAGGAAAAAATCAGGGAGATAAACAAAATCACTATTGTAGCCTGCGGCACATCGTGGCATGCCTCTTTAGTCGGCAAGTTTCTCATTGAAAATATTGCCGGAATACCGGTAGAAGTTGATATTGCTTCAGAATTCAGGTATCGGAAGCCCATCATCAGGGAAGGCGACCTTGTCGCCGCCGTCACGCAATCCGGTGAAACGGCCGATACTATTGCCGCCATCAAAGAAGCTAAAAACAGAGGCGCTCTCACACTTTCCATCTGTAATGTTGTGGGAAGCAGCATTGCAAGAGAGACCGATGGCGTTATCTATACCCATGCCGGACCGGAAATAGGGGTCGCATCGACAAAGGCTTTTACCACGCAAATGGCGGCCCTTTATCTGCTGGCGCTTTATCTTGCACAAACAAAAAAGAACCTGAGCAATGCCGACTTTAAGGAACACATTACGGCCCTCAAGCACCTTCCGGCCCTTACAGAAGAGGCCCTTCAGACAGATGGCGCCGTTGAAGAGATTGCCAAGGATTTTTCAAAATACCGGGATTTTCTCTACCTGGGAAGGGGCATTGAATACCCCATTGCCCTGGAAGGTGCGCTTAAGTTAAAAGAAATATCCTACGTTCATGCCGAAGGCTATCCGGCGGGAGAAATGAAACACGGCCCCATAGCGCTCATCGACGAAAACATGCCTGTCGTCATACTCGCCCCGGAAGGCGATCTTTACGATAAGGTGCTTGCCGGCCTTGAAGAAGTCAAAGCGAGAGACGGCAAGGTCATTGCCATTCTTTCTGAAGGTGACAAGGAAATATCTTCCAGGGCTGACCGTCTTGTCGAGATTCCCGGGGCATCATCCTTTATCAGTCCCTTTCTCATGACCATACCGCTCCAGTTCCTTTCCTATCATGTGGCAGTGCACCTCGGTACAGACGTAGATCAACCACGAAACCTTGCTAAGAGTGTGACCGTAGAATAATGAATAACTCCTCTCTTTCTTTAAAATATTTTATAGACAAAATAAAGGAGAGCGAGTACGCCCATATTACCATTCTGGCCGTTGCTGTCGGCGTCCTTGCCGGTTTTGGAGCCATCCTCTTTAAATATACCATCGAGGGAATCCAGTGGCTATTTTATGGCGGAGCGGGAGAGCTTTATTATGTCATTGAAAAAGCTCCCTTTTACCAAAAGCTGCTCGTTCCCTCTATTGGAGGCCTCATTGTGGGTCTCATTATCTACTTTTTTGCAAGCGAAGCAAAGGGCCACGGTGTACCGGAAGTGATGAGCGCCGTTGCGCTTCGCGGCGGTATTATCAGGCGAAGGGTAGCAGGCGCAAAAGCGATCGCCTCGGCAATCTCCATCGGCACAGGATCATCGGTGGGAAGCGAAGGTCCCATTGTGCAGATCGGTTCAGCCCTCGGTTCCGTGCTGGGCCAGTCCCTTAACTTTTCCGGTAAAAAGATGAAATCCATGGTGGCCTGCGGCGCTGCCGCCGGTATTGCAGCCATCTTTAACGCCCCCATTGCAGGAGTCATGTTTTCTCTGGAGGTTATCCTTGGCGACCTTGCCTTTTCCACCTTTTCTCCCCTCGTCATTTCAGCCGTTACTGCTACCATCATCTCCCGTGCATGGTGGGGGGACGTTCCCGTCTTTCACGTACCCAAATATGAGCTGGTAAGCCCATTGGAAATTCCCGCCTATATTATGCTGGGCCTCATTTCAGCCGTTGTTGCCGTCAGCTTCAGCAAAGCGCTCTACGGTACTGAGGATTTTTTCAATAATAAAGTTAAAATTCCTCCCTATTTTAAAGCAGCTATAGGGGGCCTTATGATCGGAGCCATCGGTATTTTTTCACCTCATATTTTTGGTGTCGGCTATCATGTCATTGACATGGCGCTTTTGGGGGAAATGCCCTTTTATCTTTTATTTGCCCTTATTTTTTTAAAAATTATTGCAACGTCATTAAGCCTCGGCAGCGGCAGTTCAGGCGGTGTATTTGCACCCTCTCTCTTCATTGGGGCGGCTACAGGCGGGGCCTTCGGCAAAATTGCCCATGCCATCTTCCCTACCCTTTCAGCGTCTTCAGGGGCCTATGCCCTCGTCGGAATGGGGGCCGTCGTTGCCGGCAGCACCTATGCACCCATCACTGCCATCATGATCATCTTCGAGATGACTTCCGATTATAAAATTATACTGCCGCTCATGCTCACATGCATCACAAGCACCCTTTTTGCCTCTTACCTTTCGAAAGAATCTATTTACACAATGAAGCTGGCAAGGCAGGGAATTAACCTGCAGGCAGGTAAAGAGGTAAACATTCTTCAAAGCATTCTCGTTAAAGAGGCCATGGCCAAAGGAGCCCAGTCCATACCTGAAAACATGACGCTGAGACAGTTCAACCAGTTTTTAACAAAAAGTAAGTACTCCAACTTTCCCGTTGTAGATGAAAACAAAATGATGACGGGAATCATCTCTTTCCAGGACTTTAAGGAGGTCATATTTGAAAGCGGCCTTGAAGACCTCATTGTTGTCAAGGAACTGGCCACGGAAAATGTTATTACCATTACGGCAGAGGAAAACCTGGACGACGCCTTCAAGAAAATAGGTACTAAAAATATTGAGCAGCTCCCCGTTGTTTCCAAAAACAATCCCAAAAAAATAGTCGGCATGCTTTCACGCCGGGACATTATTTCCGCCTACAACAAGGGTCTTCTGGAACAGAGCCTTAAGGAGCAGTAATGGAATCCCTCAACAGCAGCCAATATGAGGCGGTCACTTACCGTGGCGGCCCTCTCCTTGTCCTTGCAGGCGCAGGTTCAGGCAAGACGAGAGTGCTTGTCTACCGGGTCGCCTTCCTCATAAAAGAGATGGCCATCCCTCCCTGGAACATCCTTGCCGTTACCTTTACCAACAAGGCGGCAGGTGAAATGAAAGAAAGAATAGGTAATCTGCTCGGTCCTGCAGGAATGAACATATCGGTAGGAACCTTCCACTCTATCTGCGCTTCCATACTCAGAAAGAATATCGACGACCTCGGCTATTCATCGAACTTCGTCATTTACGATGACAGAGACCAGATATCTGCAATAAAGACCATCTTCGAGAGAATAGGCATCGATGAGAAATCCATCAGTCCCAAAAGAGTACAGGCCATCATCAATGACGCCAAAAACAGAGGCATCAAGCCAATAGAAGCAGCCGCTTCAACTTACGGTCTTTTCAGGGACAAGATCATCACCGCCGTCGAGGACTATGAAGAACTGATGAAACAGGGTAATGCCCTTGACTTTGGCGATCTCATCTACCTGACGGTAAAACTCTTTAAGGAGAACGAAAGTATACTGGACGACTACCGGAAAAAATGGAGCCACCTCCTTGTCGATGAATACCAGGACACCAATCCCGTTCAGTACACCCTCATAAAACTCCTTTCGGGCAATACAATGAATATCACCGTCGTCGGTGATGACGATCAATCCATCTATCGCTGGCGGGGGGCCGATATACAAAACATTCTCGATTTTGAAAGAGACTTTTCCGGTGCTCATCTTGTACGGCTCGAACAGAATTATCGTTCTACCCAAAGAATACTCTCGGCAGCAGGGGCCGTCGTTGAAAAAAATATGGGACGCAAGGGCAAGAAACTCTGGACCGAGGCGGGAGAAGGCGAGCCCGTCACCATCTGCCGCATGGCCAACGAATACGAGGAAGCAAGATACGTTATTGATGAGATTTCATCCATAAGAAGCAGGGAAGGAAAAGATTACAATGATTTCACCATTTTCTACCGGACCAATTCCCAATCAAGGGTTATCGAAGATGATCTGGTAAAGCGGGGCATTCCCTATGCCGTTATCGGTGGCATGAAATTCTACGACAGGATGGAAATCAAGGATATCCTTGCCTATTTGAGAGTAATAATCAATCCCGACGATACGGTGGCCCTCAAAAGGATCATCAATAATCCGCCTCGGGGCATCGGCAAAAAGAGTGCAGAAACACTTGAATCAAGAGCGCTTGATCATGGGACCTCTCTCTACAACGCCATTGAACTCGAAGAAAATAATGCCAAAATTATAGCCTTCAAAAAAATCATAGAAGAACTCATTTCTCTAAAAGATGAACTTGAACTGCCGGACCTGCTTAGAGAAGTATTGTTAAAAACGGGCTACCTTAAAAAGCTGGAAGAAGAAAAAAGTGTCGAAGCGAGAAGCAGGCTCGAAAACCTCGAAGAACTGGAAGAAGCCATGCGGGAAATGATTGGAGAAGGTGAAGACTATTCCATCGAAACCTTTCTTGAAAGGGCCGCCCTCATGAGTGAAGTCGATAAAATAGACAGGAATGAAAAAAGGCTCACACTTATGACGCTCCACGGCGCAAAGGGACTCGAATTTCCCGTCGTATTCATGGTCGGTATGGAGGAAGGACTATTCCCTCACAGCCTGTCAAAGGACGACCCTGAAGCAATGGAAGAAGAGCGCAGGCTCTGTTATGTAGGCATGACGCGGGCCATGGAAAAGCTCTATCTTTCCTATGCCGACAAGAGGAGGGTCTTTGGCGCCCAGCAGCACAATATTCCATCGAGGTACGTAAGCGACATCCCCGAAGAACTCCTCATGCGGGTCAATATCACTCCTTCCTTCAATGAAGGCTATCAAAGTGAGGTATTTTCCACAAAGGCAAGGTCGGCGCCTTCCGGTCCACAGTTCAACTTTGGCGACAGCGATGGCGCAAGTAGTGGGGAAGCAGAGGGTTTTGCAAGGGGAACGAAAGTGAGGCATCCCACCTTTGGAGAAGGGGTTGTAAGAGGGGGAGAAGGAACGGGGGATAAAGCCAAAATAAGCATCTATTTTCCACGGCTTGGCCTTAAAAAACTTGTTCTTAAATATTCAGCTCTTGAAAGATTATAATGCTGGAGGCAGAGATAAAGTCAGCTTGTAAAAGGTACTTCGTAATTTATTCAACCACCCCCAGCCCCTCCTTATCAAGGAGGGGATTTTTTTGGGTTTTTGCTTACTTACTCCCCTCCTGTATTAGCAGGTGCTGGGGGTGGTATGCTTTTACAGGCACTCTTTCGGTGGTCAAAAAATTTAGCAACCAGCTTGCTATAAACTAACCCCTTTGCTACTATACTCCCGCTCAAAACAACCTTGATACCGAATTTTCGGTAATAAACAACAGGAGAACAGACATGTCCGAAAAGCATATCACCATCATCAGCCGGGAACTATCGATCAAACCTTACCAGGTTACCAGCGTAATCACCCTTTTTGACGAAGGGGGTACGGTTCCCTTTATAGCCAGATACCGAAAAGAAGCCACAGGAAGTCTCGATGAAGTACAAATCACGGCCATTCGCGACCGTCTGGAGCAGCTGAGGGAAATTGATAAACGACGCGAAGCAATTCTCAAATCACTGGAAGATCAGGAAGTCCTTAGTGATGAGTTAAAAGAAAAGGTAGAAGCTGCCACCACCCTGACGGAGCTTGAAGATATCTACCTCCCCTATCGCCCCAAAAGAAGAACACGGGCCACCATTGCCCGGGAAAAAGGGCTGGAGCCGCTGGCTGAGTTGATATTTGAACAAGGCAACGTTGATGTGAAAGAAGAGGCAGAGGCCTTTATCGACGCCGAAAAGGAAGTAGGCAGCATAGAAGACGCCCTGGCTGGAGCCCGTGATATTATGGCCGAATGGATTAATGAAAACCAGGAGGCCCGGCAAAAAATACGGGATCTCTTTTTTAAAGAAGGAAGAATTTCATCCCGCCTTATCATTGGCCGCGATGAAGAGGGAGCCAAGTTCCGAGATTATTTCGACTGGTCAGAGCCCCTGGCAAAAGCCCCCTCACACCGCGTTCTTGCCATGCGCCGTGGTGAAAAGGAGCTCTTTCTCGTCCTCAGTTTCAGGCCCGATGAAGAAAAAGCCATTAATATCCTGGAGAAGCTCTTTATCAAGGCAAACAATGCAGCTTCAGAAGAAGTAAAGCCGGCAGTAGCCGACAGCTACAAACGACTCCTTGCCAACTCCATGGAAACAGAAGTACGTCTGGCGACGAAAGAGAGGGCAGACGAGGGAGCAATCCACGTCTTCAGGGACAACCTGCGGGAACTTCTGCTCGCCTCCCCTCTGGGGCAGAAAAATGTGCTCGCCATCGATCCCGGATTCCGCACAGGCTGTAAGGTAGTTTGCCTCAACTCCCAGGGGAAGCTGCTTGTAAGCGACACCATTTATCCGCACAATTCGGAAAAGAATAAAAGCGAAGCGGGGCAAAAGATCCTTGCACTCTGCGAAAAATACACTATTGACGCCATTGCCATCGGTAACGGAACGGCGGGGCGCGAAACAGAGGCCTTTGTACGTTCCCTTACCCTCCCCCACTCTGTACAAATCGTTATGGTCAATGAAAGTGGTGCCTCCATCTACTCCGCTTCGGAAGTGGCACGGGAAGAATTTCCCCATCTCGACCTGACCGTACGTGGAACGGTCTCCATCGGGCGGCGCCTTATCGATCCGTTGGCCGAGCTTGTCAAGATCGACCCTAAATCAATCGGTGTGGGCCAATACCAGCATGACGTCGATCAAAGCGCTCTGAAAAAAAGCCTCGATGATGTAGTCATAAGCTCCGTCAACGCCGTCGGTGTGGAGATAAACAGCGCCAGCAAGCAGTTACTCACCTATGTAGCAGGTCTCGGCCCTCAGCTGGCAGGAAACATTATCGACTACCGTAACGAGGCGGGGCCATTCAAATCGAGGAAGGACTTTATGAAGGTACCCCGCCTCGGCGCAAAGGCCTTCGAGCAAGCCGCCGGCTTTTTGAGATTAAGGGGCGAAAACCCGCTAGACGCCAGCGCTGTCCATCCCGAATCCTACAATATTGTAGAGACTATGGCAAAGGATCTGGGCTGCCTGGTCAAAGACCTCATGAGCGATGAAGAGCTAAGAAAAAAGATCGATCTGGAAAAATACATAACTGAAACGGTAGGACGACCCACGCTGGAAGATATTATGGCCGAACTGGCAAAACCGGGCCGTGATCCGAGAAAGAGTTTTGAGGCCTTTGCCTTTGCCGAAGACATTGATAAACCGGAAGACCTGCAGGAGGGAATGAAACTTCCCGGTATCGTGACGAATGTAACGGCTTTCGGCGCCTTCGTCGATATCGGTGTTCATCAGGATGGTCTGGTCCATATTAGCGAGCTGTCCGATAATTTTGTTAAAAATCCGGCCGACGTCGTTAAAGTACAACAGAAAGTGATCGTATCCGTTTTGGAAGTTGACCTTAAAAGAAACCGCATTTCCCTCTCCATGAAAAGCACACCCGGGAAAAGCCCGGCGCCAAAGACGAAAAAGAAGGAAAGCCCCGGAAAAGTAAAAGATGGGAAAAAACAGACAAGGCACACTAAAAAACCCAAAGCGCCAAAACCGGCCTTTTCAAATAATCCCTTTGCGGCGGCTTTTAAAAAGTAGGGAAAAGAAGATTTATTATTTTATGGGCAAACCCTTATCTGCCCAAAGCACCCTGGCTGTTTTTCAATAATCGCTCCACTACCTGGCTGATTCTCGACGCGAGCAGGTCCGGCGTCGAACTAACGCCTTTATTCACATAGAGCGCAGGCTTGCAGAAAGACAGTACTTTCTTGAAATTTTCATCACACTTGTAGGCGGTAAAAAAAAGTATGGGAGCAGGCTTCATATGATGCGCCTTCTCGATGGCTCTCATGGCAATGGCTGCATTCGTGCCATTTAAAACAGGCATGGCAAGGTCGAGCACAACGAGAGAAAAAAAGGACTTTTCCATAATGCTTTTTGTAAAACAGGTAATAAAGTCTGAACCATCCCTGGATGCAACAACCTTCTTCGCCAGCTTGCTTTTAGTGAGCACATCCCCCAGCAGCTCCCTGATCATTGAAGAGTCGTCGCATATGAGGATCGATTCTACCGGACTGACCTCTTTTTTGCACTGGTCGACAACCAGCATTCCACAATGACTGCAAAGCAATTCCTCCGCCAGATCACCCGGCGCAGCCCCCTCCCTTTCCAGGACGAAAGTATCAACATTCTCCCCGCAACTGGGGCAAAACATCCTTTTAGCAGCCTCTCCCATTTTTAGCCTCCCTTTTCCTTGCAGTATATTATCCTGCGGTCCTGATTTCTTTATTTTAACAGGTTTTGGCGGGTATTGCAGGATGGAGTGCATTTAAAAAAAGCAGGAACGAATAAGGAGCAAAGAAATTTGAAGATCATTTCGATATTCAGATTGTAAGTATGGCCCTTTTTTACACATTTTTCAGCAGGCTGATCGACAATACCCTCATTCTTTTCCCTAATGAAGCCGTAAAATGGCGAAGTGAAACAAGTACTAGTCCCCCTCTATGATTCTGATTAATATTTTTTGCCCCGGATAAATAAGATCGGGATTTTTAATCTTGCTGTCGGCTGCAAGGCTGCGATAATCAAAAGGATTACCGGTCATGCTCTCGGCTATATCCCACAAGGTATCGCCCTTCCTGACTTTATATATGCGGGAACCTTTCGGTACTGTTTTTGTTCTTTTTAGGGAGATTTTATCTGTCAATGCCTCTATCTCCATTAGAAGGAACGTATCTTCCTCATTGCCTCCTTTGGCCTCAGCTGCAACGGAAGAGGGTTCTTCTTCAAGGCGGCCTATTTTCTGCCCTTTTTCTTCGCCTTCCCCTTTCACTCCCTCTGTCTCACTAAGTATGGGGGATCTCTCACCGGCACTCCCCCTTCCGGATATAACATCCTTCTTTATTATGCTTGCCTTTTCAATATCTCTGCCTGTGTCTTCAAATTGCATGACAACAAATAAGGCAAGCATCAGTAAAAAAAGGAGTAAACCATATATAAGCCATTTTCTGCCTTTATCGCCGGAAGCCCCATCTACAGGGGCGGGAGAAGGGCCGGAGGGAAGAGCCGTCGATTTCATCACTTCGCCGGGATCGCCCACCGATGTTAACCCGGCCTCTGGATACTCCACAGCACTAACAAGTTCAGCCGCTGCCTGCTCCTGCAATGGCTCCATTGTGCCACACTCGACATCAGCATCATCAGCCTCTCCTTCATCTTCAAGCTCCGCCCACACTACTTCCTCTTCTCCCTGAACCGCTTCTTCCTCTTCCGGCCCTGCCTCGCCAGCCGGACCGGGCCCGTCGGCTTCACTTTCGGTCATTTTTTCAGAGACTTCCTCACCGTTGCCTTCTTCCCCTGTCTCAGGGCCATCGATTGCCGCTGTTTCACCGCTCTCACCTTCAGCCGGCTTATGGGCGGAGTCACTCTTCATGACGGGGGAAAGGGGTTCTTCAACAGCTTCCTCCTTGCCCTCAATACCCGATTTCCCCTCCTCTTCAAGCCCTGCGGCCAGCCCTTCCCTTTCTCCCCGGGCCATTTCTTCCTCTTCTTCCTGCCGGGCCGTTTCTTCCAAACCTCCCTGAGAGGCAATGGGAACCTCGCCTGCCTCAATTCCAATATGGGCGGGGCCGGTAAATTGCCGCGCCTCACCATGGCTTTCCTTTTTCTTTTCCTCTCCATCTCCCGG
>JAOUBX010000037.1 GCA_029860075.1 Deltaproteobacteria bacterium
GGCATGAGAATACTCTGGCCTGCCAGATAAAGGCCCAGAATGGATGTGACAGGGCCAAGCTTCATCTCCTGTACAGACTGTTTTAATCCATAAGATGCGCCCCCGGGGGAACCCGTATATCTCTCATAGGTAAAAGGCGTGGCGCTTGCCACAACCTTGAACCGTCCTTCCAGTTCAGGATAGAAATTTATCAAGTCTTTCACTGTTCGTTCCGTTAATCTTTTTTTGTAGTCTCTGTATTGGGGCGTTCTTTTTTTCTCTCCATAGGGTATATTTTGGGGATCAATTGTTTTGGCATTAACGAGAATACAGAGGCCCTTTTTTTTCTTGTCATATATTTCAGGATCGCAAGACATAATTGCAAGCGATGATTCTTCATTTTTGTCAGCTGAAAATTTGTAGACATTAGTATGATGCAGTCTTTCGGGAATTTCGTCAAGTTCAAGATAAAGGGAAAAGACAGAAGGCGTGTTTTTCATGTCCCGCAGCCTCGAAAGATAGGCCGGACGGACGGCCCTTTCAGGCAATATTTTTTCCAGCAGGTGAGGGTGAGCAGTGAATATACAATTTTCTGATTGGAGAAGTTTATTGCCTGAAATAATAATACCCTCCAGGCGGCGCTTGTCATCTATTTTTAATCCGGTTGCCGGTGAATTGCAGAAAGTATGAACGCCTTCTTCCATAAGACGTTCCCGGAAGGCATTAACGATTTCATCACCACCCCCTTCAAGTGTGTGAGGTGATTTGTAAAATGAACCCATTACAAGGGCATGAATATAAAAAGGGGCTTCACTGCCCTTTACGCCATATAAAAAAAGACCGTAATGGCTGAGAAGGTCTTTTAGCTCCTTAGTGGCATTTACCGAGTCCAGAAAATCAAAAAGGCTCTCATCGACATGGGAAATCCTGGAAAAATCAGCAAAGGCGAGATCAAAATTAATGAAGGGTGTCTCATTCATGATCTTTTGAATTTTGTCGGTATAGGCAAGGATTGCTTTAGTATCCTGAGGAAAGTGTTTTGATAGGGAAGCTCTTACACCGTCGAAACCGCCGGCAAGTGAAATGACCTTGTCACCAATGTTCAGTTCGTCGTAGCATTCACTATTCATGGGAATGGATTTAATTCTCTGTTCCATGCCGAGATAGTTAAAAATGACGGTAAGGGGCCCTGATTTTTCAAAACCGCCGGAATAATGCAGGCCCGGGTCACACCAGACGTTTCCTCTTTTAAAGCGTTTCAAAAGGGGCGCAATATGGCCACAGCTTTCGACAAGGGCAACTTTAAGGCCATTTTGAGCAAGTGTAAGCGCAGCCGTTAAACCACTCATTCCTGAACCGATTATGACAGTGTCGTATTTCAAATGCATGTATCCAGCAGCAGACAGGAATTGGTGCCGCCAAAGCCTGCTGAATTGCATAGAATAAGGTCAGGCTTTTTATCGATTGTTTCCGCCGCAATGTTAAGCTTTGGAATACCTTCTTCCTGCTTTTTAAAGTTGATATTGGGGGCAATAAAGCGTCCCCGGGACATGAGGATGGAATAGACTGCCTGGGCCGCCCCGGCCATCCACATTTCATGGCCGGTCATTGATTTTGTGGAAGAAATCCAGGGGCTGTTGTCACCAAAGGCGCCATGAATAGCTCTTGCCTCTGCCGCATCACCGATGGGTGTTGAGGTTGCATGGGCAGAGATGTAATCGATGGCATCTGCCGATGTTTTTCCACGATTAAGGCACTCCCTGATACACCTTTCAAGCCCCTCTCCGGAAGGAACGGAGAGATTGGCGCCATCGGAGCTGAAAGCATAGGACCTGATAATTGCCAGGATGTGAGCGCCTCTCTTTTTTGCAAGGTCCAGTCTCTCAAGCGCAACAATCGCCGCTCCGCCGCTGGGAACAAGTCCGTCTCTTTTAGCATCGAAAGGTCTCGAAGCACGGGGAGGGTCATCTTCTCTTAAGGAGAATGCATTCGTCGCATCAAAGCTCGATACAGATTCCCAGTTTATTTCCTGTGCTCCTCCGCAGATAATTCTTTCCTGCCGTCCCATGGCAATGAGGTCGCCGGCCTGGCCGATAGCATGCCCGCCGCTGGCACAGGCGCCGCTTAAGGTCCATGAGGCCCCCATTGTACCCAAAATGGTATTAAGGTTCATTGTAACCGTTGAATTCAATGCCTGGAAAACGATTCCGGCGCCGATGGGAAAGGTGCTTTTTTCGCGACGTGTTATTTCTACCTGTTTATAGTTGGCCAGGGTCGTCGAGTCATTGCCTATAATGAGGCCTGTTTTATCACTTTTAATTTCCGATTCATTCCAGCCCGCCATTGCGATTGCTTCAAGGGCTGCGCCATAGGCCTGAATACCGAAGTCGGTCATGGTGCGGTATTTCTTTCGTTCCAGCCCGGGCTTTTTAAAGTCCTCAATGCGGCCTGTCAAAGCGCTCCTGAAGCCTGCTTCTTTTCTTTCTTCATCAAGTACGATTCCCGACCGTCCTTCCTTAAGGGCCTGAAGGACTTTTTCCGTTCCCGTTCCGAGGCAAGAAACAATGCCTATTCCTGTAATAGCTACCTGGTGCATATTTATAAAAAAGAGAGTTAAAGAGAGATCAGATGCATCTCAAGTATATATTCCGCCGTTAATTGAAATTGTCTCGCCTATAATATAAGATGCCTCGTCTGAAGAGAGGAACTCCACAGCGGCAGCTACCTCCTGGGCAGTGCCAAACCTTCCGGCGGGAATGGTAGGCAGTATTTTATCTAAAGGAAGTTCAGCAGTCATATCGGTTTCAATAAATCCGGGAGCCACGGCATTAACGATTACCCCTTTTTTACAGACTTCCAGCGCAAGAGATTTGGTTGCGCCAATAAGACCGGCCTTTGCAGCTGAATAGTTGGCCTGTCCCGGCAGTCCGCTTTGTCCCGCCGTTGAAGTAATATTAATTATTCTGCCCGATTTTCTTTTCAGCATGCCCATGAGAACGGCTTTGGTAACGAGGAAGAAACCGAGGAGACTTACATCGATAACATCTTCCCACTCTTCCTGGCTCATCCAGATCATGAGGCCGTCCTTCGTAAAGCCGGCATTATTTACCAGCACATGGGGTGTGCAAAGTTCGAGTTCCGGAGAAAGCGCTTCATCAATAGCTTCCTTGTCACGAACATCGAATTGCAGCAGCTTGCAATGACGTCCCAGGGATTCGATTTCTGCTTTAACTTTATTTGCCGCCTCTTTGTTGCTGCTATAGTTTGCCCAAATATCATAACCTGCTTTTGCCAGCCTTAAGGCGATTGATGCGCCAAGCCCTCTGCTGGCACCCGTAATGAGGGCAATTTTGTTATTCTTTTCATCTTTGAGGCTGCTCATAGACATCGGTTTCCTTTTGGTTTTAATTTGCGGAAGCGGCTATTTGAATTCGAAAGCCATCCTGACGATACTTAGTATATAGTCTATTTTGTGAGCATGTCAACCCGTGAATCCCTCATTGACAGGTTGCATAAGATGTGAAAAATGATTGGGAAATTATAGGGAAGGTATACAAAAGAATTTCTTCGGGAGAGAAAGAAAGGGGCAGAAAAATTTATTCTTTGCCGCTGCCGCCGGTGATAGGCACGCTTCGCTTCCTTGAAGTAGAACTGTGATAATATTTAAATCTGAAGATGGCATCGAATCCATGACAGTTTGAACAGAAAGCCACATCACTGACTCCTCTTAAAAAGCTGTTAGTCGAGTTACCTTCCGTCGCAGTACCGGGACCATAATCAGGATTGTCAGGCGACCAGAGGTGTGGATTGTGACATGTGGGACAGGTGATAATTCCTGTTTTGGTACGTTTTCCATCTATTTCGAATACAGGAAATGGCTGTTTTTTCTTCTTCTTCTTTCTTGACCGGGCCTTTCTTGGAACATTGGACGTTACCTTGATTTCTATGGGGTGGTTGAAATTCTTGGGTATTTTTTTCTTGGCAATTTTACCTTCAAAATGACAGCTTCTGCAAAGTGTTTCCATTCCGTCATCACCTGGACCCCGATCATGTGCCCACATTCTGATGCTGTTTGGTGAGTTATGAATCATATGACAAAAACCACACTTACCAGTTTCGGTAACAGTCTTGCCGTCGGTATTTTTGGCAGTAGGCGCTGAAATTGAAAAATCGTGGTCCGTAAATTCGATATACTTGTTGTTTTCATGACATTCTATACAGAGATCAGGAGATGGGAAAGCCGGTTTTCTAAGGAAACTGTTTCTTGCCGTACCTTCTACTATTCTGGAAGCGCCTGCTGTTGTCATAAGGTTTCTCGCATCCCACTGATGAGGATCATGACAGGAAGTACAGACAACCCTTCCTCCCATGGCAGGTGACTTCTTTTGACCTTTATTATTGTATAGGGGGAATGACGTTTTTCCATCCGCCTTCCTGATATCTGCTTCCAGAGGGTGAGAATAATCTCCGGCAAGTTTCTTTTCGGCTACCAATCCCTTTTCATGGCAACTCTTGCAAAGAGAAACAACGGCATTTCCGGGTTTAACGGGTCTTGCCCACATTTTTGCAGAAACACCGTTATGAGGTAGATGACAAGCGCTGCAAGTGCCTGATTTTCTCGTTGTAAGGCCGAGAACGTTTTTTTCTTCTTCTGAAAAAATGTTCATATTATGTTTTGATAGTTCAACAGACCTTTTGTCAACGTGGCAGTTTTTACATAAGGTTGCCTGAGGTGCATTCGGTATTCTAAGGAAGCTGTTTTTTGCATCACCTTCTTCTTTCTTTACCTTTTTCATTTTGGAAGCTATTGATTTTTTAACACTCTTGTCAGCTTTGTCTTCATCGATAAGAACTTCAGAGGGATAGGAAGCAGAATCCCATTGGTGAGGATCATGGCAACTTCCGCAACTTACATTGCCGTCAGCAACTTTCTCTCCACTCTTGGCATAGAGAGGGAGGGTTTTTATCGGTTCTTTATCAATGCTGGCCTTATATTTGTCATTCTTAAAAGTCCATACCTCTTTTGATTCAGGAGTAATGCCGAGATTTTTAATGGGCTTGCCCACAGGATGAGTGAATTTACCGACCTGCTTCTTTTCCGCCGGCAAATCTTTTTCATGGCAGCTCTTACAGAGCCTCTCCACCTGATCACCCTGTGTAAAAGGATTTCTTGCCCACATTTTGGGCCCGCTTCCATTATGTGGCAGGTGGCAGGAACCGCATATATCACCCTTTTTGGCTTTTACGCCAAGTATATTTTTCTGGCCCGGTGCCGTAAGCTGCAGGTTATGTTTTGTCACGACGACAGAGCGTTTTTCAACATGGCAATTCTTGCAAAGCGCTGAATCGGGGTCTTTTTTGATTCTTAAGAAACTGTTTGAGCCGTCACCCTCAATGTTTTTACCTCTACCTTCCTTAACCTTTGCAGCATCCCAGATATGAGGATCGTGACAAGAACCACAGGAAACGTTGCCTTTAGATACTCTCTTGCCTTCATCATCAAAGAAGGGGAGGGGAGTGAGTTTAATTCGGTTTTTTTCACTTACTTTTTCTAAGAGCGGGTGACTCCAGCTTCCGTCATCTGAGATGGTAATATTAAGATTGGATACAGGCTTGCCCGTTGGATGTGAATATTGTCCTGTCTGTTTCTTTTTTGCAGGCCCATTTTCATTATGGCAGGAGAGGCATAGTTGGGCCACAATATCACCTTCTCCGGAAACTTCTCTTGCCCACATTTTTGCTTTCGTCGGTGCATTGTGGATCATATGACACTGACCACATACCCCTGTTTTAGATACGTCCTCTCCTTTAGTGTTAGTCGTTTTCGGAGAGGTTACTCTCATGTCATGATCTGTTTTAACGATAAACTTCTTGTCCCTGTGGCAGTCGGCACAGAGGTTGGGGGCCGGTGCGGCTGCTTTTCTTAGAAAACTGTTTGTTCCGTCGCCTTCATCAAGAGAACCCTCTTCAGGATCTTCGAAGTTCCACTGATGTACATTATGGCAGGTGGCACAGACTACTTTGCCATTAACGATATCACCGGGTTCGACAGGATTAGCATCACTGCCGAACAAGGGGAAGGAAGTTTCGCCACCTACTTTCGCCAGATCGGCATTAACAGGGTGAGAATGGTTTCCAATAGGTTTTTTCTGCCCTGCCTCTCCTTCAGAATGGCAACTCTTACACATGTTGGAAATATTGTCTTCCGTGCCCGACAATTCACGGGCCCACATTTTTGGACCTTTCCCTTTATGTGGAATGTGACAGGCGCTGCAAGGGCCACTCTTAACCGTTGTCTGTCCCTTTGCATTGGCTGCGTCAGGCGCGCTGTTTTGAAGGTTGTGCTTTGTTATTTGAACACTCTTTTTGTCTTGATGACATTTTTTACAGAGGGCAGAGTCTTTATTGCTGTCCACAAGAATGCCTCCCTCACGCTTTGCATAATGAGGCCTGTGGCAGGTCTGGCAGATAATCTCACCGTTAGTCCCTTTTCTTCCGCCACTTTCTATGACTTCATCTGCAATCTTCACTTTTTCGGAGACTATATTAACGGGATGAGTATGCATCTCCCTGGCCTCTTGAATATTTTTTGCATATCTATCGCTATGACAAATTCCACATAGGCGGGAATTATCATTATTTGTAAGGAGAAGCTTTTTCTCTCTGGCTCCATGAACCCTGTGACAGGATTGACATATAACCTGATTTTGATAAGAACCTGTCTTACCGCCGAGATCATGAATTTTTTTAGGGATATCGATAGATGTTTTATTGATGGGGTGATTGCCCTCCGTCGGACCCGTAGCCCTTTTAATATGGCAAATCATGCACATCATGGAGTCTTTATTGGACTCCCTCAAAAAGATGGGACTGTCCTTGGTGCTCCATTCGACGCCATGGGCTGAATGACAGGTTCCGCAATAAACCTGACCATTTGTATCAAGAGGGAAGACCTCCGTTCCATCTTTTCTTTTGGGGATATTTACATTTTTTGGTGTTACGCCTATCGGGTGAAAATTCTTTTTATTGTCTTTCCATGCAAATCGAGAATCGAGAATGAAACCATCATGGCAGGTAAAGCACATTCTTTCCGTACTTACAACACCCTGTTTGCCTGCAATGACGACAGGCTGCGCTTTTAATTCTATGAGAGGTTCCACCTCTTTTTGCCTTAATTGCTCCAGCCACATGATATGACAGGTAGAGCACTCACGCTGGGCAGAAATCTTCCTGGCTGCCATTAGATCACTTACAGAAGATAGTGATAAAATCAGGGTCAGAAATAAAAGTAGAATGATTTTGGAATGAAGTCTGGACATTATTTCAGTTTATATACCGATATTTTGTTTTCAAGCATCTCCGCTACATAGAGAAGGTTCCCTTTGACAAAAATTCCAGCTGCACTTTTGAACCTCCTTATTTTTCCGCTCTCATCGCCAAGTACATGGAGGAACTTTCCCTCATTATTGAATACCTGAACGACATCAAGGTAACTATCGGAAATGTAGATATTCCCCGTCTTATCGACAGTGACACCTTTAGGTCTGAAAAATTGGCCGGGCAAAACACCCCATTCGCCGACGGTTCTGTATAGTCGTCCGTCATTCCTGTAGACGACGGCTCTTGAGTTAAGTATATCTGCAATATATAATTTCCGGTCTTGAAACCAGAGAGTAGCAGGGTATCTGAATTCCCTGTCCTGTTCACCCCTCTCACCCCAGGCTCTGACAAAATCACCATTCTGCTTATAAACGACAATTCTGTGTTTTTTGTTGTCTGTAATAAAACAGTGACCCGTACCCGGCTCAATGGCAACATCAATGGGGACAACTCCCATTTTTTGAAGATCGATAATACCCTTGAACTTACCTTGCTGAGAAAAAAACTGGATTCTCTTATTATCTTTGTCAGCGACAAAAATATCATTTTTAGGTGATATACCTATTCCAACGGGATTCTTAAACTCACCGGCTTTGCTGCCGCTCTTTCCAAATCCAAAGAGAAAGGAACCGTCTTTACTATAGACAAGAATACGGTTATTGACGCCATCAACAGTATAGACATTTCCCTTGGAGTTGACGACAAGGTCGGTAGGCAGCTCAAGGGGATCATTTGCAGGACCCTTAATTTCCAGTACCTTGCTTATTCTTACGGTCTTTGCTTTTTTCCTTTCCCCTGAAGACAAGGCGGGAGAAAATAATAATACAAAAACAATTATTGGTATCAGTTTGTTCGTCATAGCATTTATAATAAAAAGGGTGTGGTATCTAACAATACCACACCCACACAGATTAAATGTATATTATTTTGTTTGAATTATTTGTTCCAAACCTTCTCAGGTGCTTTTTGTTCCTTAACATAATTTTCTCTCCACCACGCCTTGGGATCAAATACGGCTCCTCTGGGGGCTTTTGGCTTTTTGACGGCATCTTTTCCAACGAGAGTATTAATAACTTCGTCTGATTCTTTCTGGTCACCACGATAGAGTGAAGGAATAAAGAATCCTTTGTATTTTTGTACAATACCTACGATATTAAGACCCGTAAGATCATCAATTCTCTGGTCGCTAAAGCCAAGTGCTCTAAAAGGCAGGTAACTCTTATCTTCAGCAGTATGGCATCTTGTACAAAATCGTCCTTTAGGCATGACATTTTTGTGTATCCTGTTCTTGAACTGGCCTTGCAACTGCAAGTCACCGGCAAGTTCTTTCTGGATCTTCAGGTATTCAACACCAATTGGGGCGTCCTGAGGAATTTCAAGCATTTCTTCTTTTCCTCTTACCGTAATAAAACCGATGATCTTAGAATAATAGTCGTCCGTTTCCTCAATTCTTCCCGTTTGGTCATTGTATTGCAGACCAAAGGGTTTCCCTGTCGGTTTATTGTCGGAGTAGTTAAACCACTTGAAGGTTATATCCTGTTCAGGAATATACTCGGGATTGACATGGCAGGTGAAGCAGCCGATAAACTGCGTATGCATATTCATCATTACTCTGATAAAACGACGTCTTTTATGAGGGAAGTTTCCATGACACAGATAACAGACGGGATTTTTGTCAATTCTTGTGGTATCTTCCACAAGGTTGTGAAAGTGACGATTTTTTTCGAGTATTCCTTCATGCTTTACCTCACCGAGCAGATCGCTTTTTCCCTTTTCGTCATGATGGCCCAAGCCCAGTTTAGTAGCAAAATGAGGTCCATGATGACCGAAAAGCATATATTGTACCGTTCCGTAACCGACTGAGATGAGTATTAACCAGAGAAAGGCTGATACGACCCATGCGCCTAAAGGATGATTTTTTCTGTCTCCCAGAGACCATGCCGTAATTTTTTTGTCTTTGCCGGGCCCGTATTTGCCATACTTTGTTTTTACATCAATGTAAAAGAGAATGGCGAGTATTAATACCGTTATGGCTACCCCAATATATACATCTGTCATCGTTTAGTCTCCCGCTTTAAATAGTAGGTCCAAAAAGAATATTACAATACCGAGCATCCAAATTATGACAACTAACAGTGAAGCATATGCAATGATACTTTGAAAAAGGCTCAGTCGACGTTTGAACATTATTCACTAGTTTTTCCTTTTTCATGTTCTTTCAGAACTTTCTCAATGTAAGCCCTTTCTTCAGGGTTATTTCTCAGTTCCCTTTCATAATCAAAGAAATGTTCTTCTATCTGGTGCTCCCTGGCTATCTTTCCTGTTAAAAATGTCCATTGCATGGGGAATCTGCCCGGCTCGAGATGAACGTTATACCAGTGCCAGAATGCGATAACAAGAAGCGCAAGCACCGCTTCGTGGGGATGGGCAAGCCTGGCAAAACTTTGCACGTAGTACTGATCAACGGGCAAAATCTTTGCCACAATATCAGGAAAGAGGAAACAGGCTCCCGTAACTACCATGATGGTATTTCCACCGGCAGCAGCGAGGTAATGTATCTTCTGCTTATACATGAACTTGTCCATTTTGGGTCTGGTCTTTTTTATGCCTGCAAAGAATTTAAGGTCATGGATGATGTCAAAAAGGTCCTTAGGCATTGGGATCTGGGTTCTTTTAATATCGAAAGTGCCTTCCTTAACTTTCATAATTGTGCCGATAAGAATAGTAAGGACGTGGTAGACCATGGTGAAAACCATAGCCGCCGCATTAATCCTGTGAATTATTCTTGTGCTTTCAATACCGCCGAAGGCTGCATTGAGCGGTTGCGCCCAGAAAGCATCATTAAAATGGATGGGCAGCCCTGTTGAAGCGAGAAAAAAGAAGGAGATAAAAGTTAAGGCGTGTTGTATCCTGATATGTATGGAATAACGCTGTATATCACCCAGGGGGTTTGAATCCACGATTTTATAGAGATTGTCAGGCAGTCTCTCTATCAGTGCATCAATTTTTTCTTGTTCAGTACTCATCTATGAATATCCTCCTTTAAAGTTGAGGTAAAAGAAGCGCTTTAAGATTATCTCCAACTTGACCCGTTTCGAATGAACAGACGTACGCCATGTCTGACCCTGCCAAAGGTTTCAATCGATTTCAGACCTACGAGCCCAAAGAATGCGACATAGGCAATTATGTTATAAACGATAGATGCGTAAAAAATAAATGGATTGTCATCAAGTCTTGCAGTAGGATGCGGATCGACGTTGATAAAAGACTCGTCAGCGTTCCTGTGATAGTGACATTTTTTACATGTATTCACTCTGTTTTCGACGTGTACAGGAGATTCAGGGTCAGAGGAGCGTCTGATATCGTGAACGCTCATGTAGTAGTTTTCAGTCTTTGCATGACAATTGAGGCAGTTTGCCGCCTCATCGAGACCGTACTTGACAACCTTGGCGTGGAATGAATCGTTATAGGCCTGTCCGGCAAAAGTATATTTTCTGCTCATTTCCTTGCCGAGAATGGCTTCATTCATTTCCTGCTGCTGTTCGAGAAATTTCTCATTTGTATGGCATGTATTACAAAGCTCGACTATTTGCGCCGAGTTTCGCTTGACTTCTCTTACCCTTCGGGCAGTATGCATATACCAATGTTTGGCAAACTGATCATTTTCATGGCACACATTACACCTGTCCGTAACTTCCCTGGGTGGTCCGTCTTTGCGCTCGGCCGGATTGTAAATAGGATTGATATGGCAGAAGATGCAGTAAGGTTTGTTTTTATCGATCTCTTCCGTTTTACCTTGAGGCAGCTTTTCCCTGCCATGGACACTTTTGTCATAAACGTCCTTGATCGGTTTGTGACTGAACCTCTCGCCTGTTGCCGGGTTGATAACATGGCATTTGGTATCGCAAGTTACCCCCTGCTTGACTTCGCTATGAGGAATCCGGTCAATGAAGTAGTGACAATCTCTACAGGGTACGCGGGAGTGAACGGTCTGTACGAAAGTCGGCTCGTCTACATAGTAGAACTTCCTGACTCCATTCGGATCAATCATTCCCATCTTTCTGTATTTATGGCACATGAGACAGTTTTCGTCGTCGGCAGCAATACTCTTTTCAGGTAATAGGGTAAAGCAGGTAATAAAGGTGAAAACAAGAAGCAGGCAGGTAGACATTTTTCGCATAACAAACTCCCATGAATAGTTAGTTAAGGACGGGAAAAAATAATGTGAGTACTTGTATATTAGATATATAATGCTTTGTCAATAAAAAAAGCAAAAATTGTATACAATTTTTTAAAAATGTATACAGAAAATCTAAAAAAATAAATATGTTCAGTAGTTATTAAATTTTTACTTTTCCAGCTGGCCCCCTATTTCCCACTTCCAACCCACAATTCCATTGATCAGAATTCTGATATTTTCAAAGCCCATTTTCTTGAGTTCACTATAGGCAACTCTGCTCCATGGACCGCTCTCGCAATAGAGTATGATCGTGTCTGATTTGTTGTACCGGCTGATTTTTGATTTGATCCCGGAAAAAGGAATGGAAAGGGCGCCGGGAATACGACCTTTCCTGTATTCACCGGAAGAGCGCACATCGATAAGGACGAACTCATGTTTATTTGTAATGAGGCGGGAGAGTTCACTTGATGTGATGCCGTCAAAAAGCGCTTCTTTATTCTCATTTGACCTTGATGAAGGAATCTGCCTTACAGATTCCATGTACTCATACCTGAGCGCAAGAAAGAGAAGAAAGAGAACAACGGCGACAGAAACTTTATCTTTAAATTTCATGGCCAGCATATATAACAGATAGCGTCTCCATTTTCAACAGATATAATCTATAAAAGTCATCATTGTCCTGATTTAATTTGATTTGCCGCCATAAGCGCTTCCTCCGTCTGTGCGGATATTGCCGGAAGGATATGTCCATGCTCATGGCCCGCTGCCTGCGGCGGGGAGCTTCGATCCACTGTTGATTTAAAGAGAAGCAGACCTTAAAATGGTATGAGAAAAGACAGTGGAAGGGATGTCATGAAGGCAGTTAAAACTGATGATGGTTCATTTAGCTTTTACTCGGATGTTTATGGTGAGACCTATCATTCGCGAAATGGCGCATTAAGGGAATCTTTTGAAAAATATTGCAGGCCCTGCGGCATAAAAGCGCTGGCCCGTGGTGGAGCCATAAGCATTCTCGATGTAGGGTTCGGCCTCGGCTATAACGTCCTGGCCGCTTTATACAGTGCGAAAGATGCCAATAGTGATTGTCAAATCAATGTGATATCCCTGGAAAAAGACCTCATCGATTTTAAGGTTTTGAATAAGATAGAAGTCCCTTCCAGATACAGGGGGCTTTATCGTATTGTTCTTCAAGCCCTTAAAGAGAAGCGCTATTTTAGTGATGGTATTAACATTAGGATCTTGTGCGGTGATGCCAGGGAAGAGGTAAAGAAGGTTGACGAGTGTTTTGACGCTGTCTTCCTTGATCCTTTTTCCGTGAAGAAGAACCCGCAACTCTGGACAGTCCATTTTTTTAAAACGCTTTATAAACGGATGAAAGAGGACGCCATGTTAGCAACTTACAGCGTATCGACACCGGTAAGGGCCGGACTTGTTGAGGCCGGTTTCCATATCGGTGAGGGGCCCGGTGACAAGATGAAGCGCGGTGGAACGGTGGCTTCCAAAAAAGCTGATCACCTTTTTATGAACTCCAGGAATCTTGAAAAGCTGAAAAACTCACCTGAAAGAATACCTTTTTATGATCCCCCCTTAAATTTTACGGCCCGGGAAATCTTCAGTTACAGGGAAAAGTTAAAAGAGAAATAATTATATTTCAATTCCTGATTATGAATAATGACTGACTGTGAAGGTGGCGGTGCCTGATTAGAGCCGAAAAACCTTGTAATAAAGCGGCTCTTTTGCTATATTCGTGCGTCAATTCTATTGACTGGAGCAGTTCTTCGGGTTGAGTCGATAGCTTATGTAAAATGGGTTTTTCCGCTTTCTGCAATTAACGGGTACTATGTGCAAGGGGCTGTAAAACCAGAAAGATAGAGTCAAAATGCGCAATAAAAACTATCTGTTATTTGTCTTTTTCTTATTCATCCCTGTTTTTTTTACGTCCTGCAAGAAGGCAGAGGAGAAACCGGCGCCTGCCGTTAAAAAGCCGGAAAAGCCCTTTCCTCCAATTACTGAGGAGAGATTGTCCCTCTGGATTGACGTTGCAGGCGATATCGGAGCCTATATCAGGAAGGTTTCCCTCAGGGAAGAGGAAGTTTATGAAAAAAGAACGCTCGTTATGATTGCTCATAGCAGTGCAAGAACAGAACTGGAGTATAGTAATATTTTCAAAAAGAGAGGGATGACGGCCCGGGAATTCTGGAATATCGTTGATGAAATGGATAAAGTTCGCAAGTACCTTGATATCAAGAAGGAAGAGCTTGAGCAGGCGAAAGAACTGGACAGACTCATCAATAGTGGCATTGATGAGGTAAAGGCGCTTCAGAAGACGTTGGAGAATGAAAAATCTTTAGAAAGAAAAAAGTCTATTGCGAAGACTGTCAGGGCCATGAAAGAGAAGATCAGTGAGTTCAGGAGTTACAAGGCTAATATTTCTCCTGAAGCTGTTAAAATTGATCCATTTCTACTGAATTTATGGAAGAATTATAAACAAAAATATGAAACTGCGCTTGCAGCTATGTGGAAAAGGACTTCCGCTGGTCCCGTGCGCAAAAGTTATGAACACAGGTAATGGAGGATATTAAAAATGAGTAATGTAAAAAAAGTGGCTGTACTTCCGGGAGACGGGATCGGCCCTGAAATAATAGCCGAAGCGATCAAGGTCCTTGGTGTTGTCAGCAAAAAAAAGGGAGTGCAATTTGAATTTACGGAAGGACTGATTGGTGGCGCTGCCATCGATGCAACGGGTGGTCCATTTCCTGATGAAACGAAAGAACTCGTTCAGTCATCAGATGCCGTTCTTTTAGGCGCCGTCGGCGGTCCCCGGTGGGAGAACCTCGATTACTCCATCCGGCCTGAAAGGGCGCTTCTGGGGCTGAGAGCAATTCTCGGCGCCTTTGCCAACTTAAGGCCTGCAAAGATCTATGATGCCCTTGCCGATGCCTCGACGCTTAAGCGGGAGGTTATCGAAGGTATCGATATCATGGTGGTAAGAGAACTTACGGGAGGTATTTACTTCGGTCAGCCCAAAGGTGTGGAAACGCTTCCCGGCGGTGGCAAAAAAGGTTTTAATACGCTTACCTATACGACGCCTGAAATTGAGCGTATAGCAAGGGTCGCCTTTGAAGTGGCGGGAAAAAGAGGGAAAAAAGTTTGCTCCGTGGACAAGGCAAATGTTCTCGAATGTACCGAACTCTGGAGAGAAGTGGTTACTAATGTGCATAAAGATTATTCGCATATTGAACTCAGCCATATGTATGTCGACAATGCGGCAATGCAGCTGATCAGATATCCGGCGCAGTTTGATGTTATTGTGACAACCAACATGTTTGGAGATATTCTGTCTGATGAGGCGTCTATGCTGACCGGGTCCATCGGTATGCTTCCTTCGGCCAGTATCGGCGGTGAAATTGGTATTTTTGAGCCTATTCACGGCAGCGCGCCTGACATTGCCGGCCAGGGAAAGGCAAACCCTATTGCAACAATCATGTCTGCTGCAATGATGGTAAAATATGCCTTTGGCATGGATGATGTTTACGATGATATTGATTCTGCTATTGTAAGAATTCTCGATAAGGGCTACAGAACGCCTGATATTATGCAGGAAGGCTCCAAATCGGCGGGTTGTAAGGAAATGGGCGATCTTATTGTAGCGGAACTGGAAAATTCATAAATGAAAGGTATGACAATGAAGCGATGTATTTATCTTTTTCTAATTATCTTTTTATTCTCTTTGCTGACGGCATGTTCCGCCAAACATGGACTCATGCATGAACCTGTGAGTGGAGAGCCTGCCCGAGATGATAGAGCCGAACTGAAACTGCCTGCGCCTGTGAAGGTCAAGCAGAAGGCGATGATGCGGCAGCATCTCAATAGAGTTAGTGAAATTACGAAGGCGCTCGCTGAAAATGATCTTGACAGGGCCGGTGAACTTTCAAAAAAACTTGGCTGGAGTCCCGAAGAGGAAAAAAAGTGCTCTACCGTGAGTAATGTGACAGGAGAGCCTGATTTCCTTACACTCGGCATGGCGCTTCATAAAAAAGCGGATGAGCTTGTAGCCGCAGCAGGAGCGGGTGATAGAGACAAGGCGCTGCTGCACCTTTCCGAGCTGATTGTTAACTGCAATAATTGTCATTACAGGTTCAGGCATTAATCCTGATTACTCCAATCTATTTATTAAAAAAGGGGGGAATGGAGTATGTCTCTCCAGCGGGCATTAACGAATACCCCGGCATGTAAATCAATGTAAGGCCCCGATGAACTATTTTCATCGGGGCATATCAATAAATACTCACCTGCTGCAGACCAAAAATGGTTCGCATTGCTGCTCACAAGATAAGTTATTTAAACTTATCTGATGCTGGACCTTGTTCTTTTTTTTGTGTTAGACTGATAACTATAAAGAAATTTAAGGAGAGTAAAAGTGGGAGAAGAACTACCCTTTGATGAATCTGAAAGTGCAACCCTTAACTCTCTTAAGAGTGAAGTTCCTCCGCTGTTCAAGGTTTTAATGCATAATGATCATTATACAACCATGGAGTTTGTTGTAAAAGCGCTTGAACAGGTATTTCGCAAATCGCAAACGGAAGCGAATCGAATTATGCTTAACGTACACCTTAAGGGAAAAGGGCTATGTGGAATCTATCCCTTTGAAATAGCTGAAACAAAAGCAGAAAAGGTTCACTCTATGGCGGCGGAAGAAGGTTTCCCTCTCCGTTGTTCCGTAGAGGAGGCTTAAGGAGAAAATCGTTATGTTCAGCCAGGAACTGCAGATTACCTTTTCTCTCGCTGTAAGCGAAGCCAAAAGACGCCATCATGAATATTTGACGCTGGAGCACTTTCTCTACGCCTCCATTCATGATGATTCCGGCATTGATGTTATCATTTCATGCGGTGGTGATGTGGAAGTGCTGAGGGAAATGCTGGAAGACTTTTTTGATAATCATCTTGAAACCCTTCCTGATGACAAGGAGTATATGCCGGAGCAGACAATGAGTTTGCAGCGGGTGATCCAGAAAACCGTTCTTCATTTGCAGTCTTCCGGCAAGGAAGAGATAGAGATCGGCGATATGATCGCGGCCATGATGGAAGAGAAGAACTCTCATGCCGTTCATTTTCTGGAAAATCAGGGCATTAGCAGGCTCGATGTGCTTAACCACATTTCTCACGGCCTTATCAAGATGACCGGTGAGCAGAATGATCCTGATCCCTTCCCTCTTAAAAAAGATACCCAAAAAACGCGAAAATCGAATGAATGGGACCCGCTTGGCGTATTTACCGTCAATCTGGTAGATAGAGCTGACGAAGGAAAGATTGATCCTCTCATCGGCAGAGACAGAGAACTTGAACGTACCATACAGGTTCTGTGCAGACGACGGAAGAATAATCCTATCTATGTGGGTGAACCCGGTGTGGGTAAAACCGCCCTTGCCGAGGGGCTGGCCCTCATGATCAGTGAGGACAGAGTGCCCGATGAACTGAGAGAATCAAATATCTACTCTCTTGATATGGGAGCGCTTCTTGCCGGTACAAAGTTCAGGGGGGATTTTGAGGAGCGTCTCAAGGCCGTAATCAAGGCCCTCCAGAAGGATACGGGAGCCATTCTCTTTATTGATGAAATTCATACCATTGTCGGCGCAGGCGCCGTAAGCGGCGGTTCTATGGATGCCTCTAATGTGCTCAAACCATTGCTGGCTTCGGGAGAGGTTCGCTGCATCGGTTCGACAACCTATGAAGAGTTCAGAAACTTTTTTGAAAAGGACAGAGCCCTTTCGAGGCGTTTTCAAAAGATCGATGTGCCCGAACCCACCATTGAAGAAACCATAGAAATATTGAAAGGCCTTAAGTCTAAATACGAAGAGCATCATGGTGTTAAGTACAGTGATGATTCCTTAAAGGCTGCCGCCGAACTTTCTGCGCGTCATATCGGTCAAAGGCATCTTCCTGATAAGGCCATCGACGTAATCGATGAAGCAGGGGCATTTCATAAGCTCTATTCGAAGCGAAGCAAAAGAGTTAATATGAAGGATATAGAGTCTGTTATTGCCAAAATGGCCCGCATTCCTTCAAAAAGGGTATCGAGATCTGATAAAAAAGACCTCAGGTCGCTTGAAAAGAATATTAAGCGAAAAGTATTCGGACAAGACGAAGCCATTAATTCGCTCTGCCGTTCCATTCTCCGTTCAAGGGCAGGGCTCGGTAATCCCGATAAGCCTGTCGGTTCCTTCCTCTTTACAGGGCCGACGGGTGTGGGGAAAACAGAAGTTGCAAAGCAGCTTGCCCTCAATATGGGCGTCGAATTTATCCGCTTCGATATGAGTGAGTACATGGAGAAACATTCTGTTTCCAGATTGATAGGCGCTCCTCCCGGATACGTCGGCTTCGAGCAGGGGGGGCTTCTTACGGAGTCGCTTCAAAAGCATCCTTATGCCGTTTTGCTTCTTGACGAGATAGAAAAGGCCCATATTGATCTCTTCAATATTTTACTTCAGGTGATGGACCACGGAACGTTGACCGACAATAACGGTAAAAAAGCCGACTTCAGGAATATTATTCTTATTATGACTTCCAATGTAGGGGCCAGGGAGATGAGCGCTACCCCCATCGGTTTTGGCAATCCCGTTGCCGGGAGCAACAGCCAGGCGGTAGAGCGTAACTTCTCTCCTGAATTCAGAAATCGTCTCGACGGCATCATTGCCTTTGATTCCCTCTCTGAAAAGGTGATGGAGAGTGTGGTAGACAAGTTTATGGCAGAGCTTGCAATGCGCATTGAAGAGAGCAATGTAACGATTACGCTTTCTCCTTCGGCCAAAAGGCATCTTGCCGGAAAAGGATACGACCCGGCCTATGGCGCAAGGCCTCTGGCAAGACTCATAGAAACCTCCATTAGCGATGTTATCTCCAGGGAAATTCTATTCGGCAAACTGCAAAACGGGGGCTCTGTAAAGGTCGGCCTTAAGGGTGAGACTTTTAGCTTTAGCTATAATTGATCGTCCATTCTCTTATTTTCCGGGAACCTGCCGTCAGAAAGAGCGCATCTTATTTAAATGCCTGTATATCAACTCATAGATGAGATCATCTTTCCTCCCCAGTCGCATGCAGAACCGAACGGTCTTCTCGCTATAGGCGGAGATCTTTCCGTCGAACGCCTTCTTCTTGCCTACTCTTCCGGTATCTTCCCATGGTTTAACGCCGATGATCCTATACTCTGGTGGACACCTGATCCCCGGTTTGTCATTGTTCCTTCTGAAATCAGTGTTTCAAGAAGCCTTGAAAAAGTTTTAAAAAAGGGGAAGTTTGCCGTAACTGTAAACAAGGCCTTTAATGACGTAATCAAATCCTGCGCCCAGGTCAGGACAGAGGGAGGCGAAGGGACCTGGATAACAAAGGAGATGATAAGGGCCTATTGCAAACTGCATGAGATGGGTTTTGCCCACTCCATAGAGAGCTGGTATGAAGGTAAGCTGGCGGGGGGCCTTTATGGACTGTGTCTCGGCAAATGCTTTTTTGGTGAATCCATGTTTCATACTGTTACAGACGCATCGAAGGCGGCCTTTGTATCCATGGTCAGGGCCCTTGAAAAGAGAAAATTCCATTTAATCGATTGCCAGATGCCGACAGAACATTTGAAAAGCTTTGGAGCCAGGGGAATCAGGCGAAATGAGTTTCTTGACAGGCTCATTAAAGGGGGAGTATTTCCCTCAGGAGAACAGTGTCCCGTTGATTTTGGTATTTTTAATGACCATTGATGGCTGTGCTCAAATCATGGTTTTTCAATTAATATAGCCCGCGCCGGAGCACCGTCAATGCCACTGATCTTCAAGGGCAGGCAGACAAGCTCATAGCTTCCCGGCTCAATACCACTCAGATTCAGCCCTTCAACAATAATTACGTCATTGCCTAATAGCGCCTTATGCGTGGGAATACCGTTGTTGAAAGGAGCGACGGAAAGATAATCTATGCCGATGAGGCCTATCCCCCGGGAAACCAGCCAGTGGGCGCCATCTTCAGTTATTGCCGTAAAATCTTTACGGAACTCACTTTCATTCTCTGACCAGAATTGAGAGTTCTTTGTCAGAAAAAGTACTCTTTTCGTTTTCCGGGGGATGGAAAGCTTTTCAAGTGACCGGGCCGTGATGGATTCAAATCCTCTGGCATCGACAACGAGGGCCGGTCCTGTAAGAAGATTCAGGTCGAGATTGTCTGCTTCCCTTCCTTCAGCAATAAAGTGTGATGGCGCATCAACATGAGTGCCTGTATGAGAGCCCATATAGATTTGACTAACTGTGGAGGCATCCCCCTTTGAGAGATGGCTTAATTGAGAAATCTCAACCTTGCCGTCTCCCGGCCAGACGATCATTGATTCAGAAATGGGAATCGATATGTCGTATATTTTTCGTTGAGCCATATATTACCTCAAAAATGATATGCCCTTGTTGTTTCAGGGTTAGAGGCCAAATTTTTTCCTGATCATATCTGCAATGCTATGAGGTGTTTGAGCAATATGAACGGTCAATGCGTAACGGGGTTCTTCCAGCGCCTCAAACTGACTTGAAAGCAGGGCTGCATCAAAAAAATGTTTTTTTCTTTCTCTGAGCCTTTTCTCGATCATTTCACGAGTTCCTTTCAGGTAGACCAGTTTAATATCTCTATCGGCGGAAAGAAGAACCTTCCTGTAAGATTCCTTTAGTGCCGAACAGGCAATGATGGCTGATGTCTCTTTTTTTGCCAAATCCATAATACGCTTCCTGATGGACTCAAGCCAGGGCATACGGTCTCTATCCGTAAGCGGCACACCCTTTCTCATTTTTTCTATGTTGGAAGGCAGGTGCAGGTCATCACCGTCAATAAATTGCCAATGAAGCTTTGCAGCGAGTGTCTTCCCTATTGCAGTCTTTCCCGATCCGGAAACACCCATTATTATAATTGTCATATAGGCACTTTAATGAAGACAATCAATTTTGCAGGAAAAAGCGCGGCGCCGGCTTAAATAAAAAAATTGCCCCCCCCCACACACAGACGCAACTCTCCCGACTATGGTATAAATGGGGGCTCCGGTCTCTACACTTATACCCTGCTGCATGTGGGAGGGTGAATGACTAATTTTTGCGTATAATCTTTGACGATATGCTTGCTATGATCTTATAGAAACAAAAGGATAATCCTGCTTTTTGTCTTAAGTTACTTCTTTAGCATAGATAAAAGTCTTGAAAGGGTTTCCTTTAACGCTTTCCGTTCTACGATCATATCGACCATACCGTGTTCGAGAAGGTATTCGGCTTTCTGGAATCCTTCGGGAAGGGGCTGACGTATGGTCTGCTCAATAACTCTGGGACCGGCAAAGCCTATCATCGATTTCGGTTCAGCAATAATAATGTCTCCCAGCATGGCAAAGCTGGCCGTAACACCACCATAGGTGGGATCAGTGAGGACGGAGATAAATGGAATGCCTGCATTTTTCAGTTTTGCAAGGGCGGCGCTGGTTTTAGCCATCTGCATGAGCGAATAAATACCTTCCTGCATCCTGGCTCCGCCGGAAGAAGAAAATACGATGACGCCTTTATTCTTCGCCAGGCCTTTTTCAATGGCCATTGTAATTTTTTCGCCGACTACTGATCCCATACTGCCTCCCATGAAGCCGAACTCGAAGATGGCTGCAATGGCGGGAGTACCGTTTATGTTCCCTTCCACCAGATCAATGGCATCTTTGCGTTTCGTTTTTTTCTGGGCCTCTTTTACTCTGTCCGTATATTTCTTCGAGTCCCTGAATTTGAGAGGGTCCACCGGTTCAAGTTCTGACGCAAATAAGGAAAAAGAGCCCTCATCCATGATCATTTCCATTCTTTTTTTTGCGGAGATACGAAAATGATAGTTGCATTTGGGGCAGACGTTGAGGTTCTTCTCTATCTCTTTTTTATAAATGATTTCCCCGCAGCCGTTACATTTAAGCCAGAGTCCTGCCGGCATCTGGACTTTCTTGTTTTCAACTTTTAGTTTTGGGGCTTTACTTATTTTAAACCATGCCATAGCTTATTGCGTTCCCGTATTTTAGAATATGAATGTTTGATTTAATTCGAGGATGGATATATTACTGTTTTTAATGGCCCTTATCTCTTCTTTCAGGGTATCCAGATAATTCGGTTTCATATGGTAAACATAAATGCAGGTGTCTGCCTTTCCCTTTAGTTTGCCAAGTTCAGACGCAAGCATTTTGGGAGTAAGGTGGCCACTTAGTTGCGCAAGCTCAACCATACTGTCGGGAAAAGAAGTTTCAATGAAAATACCTTTAAGGTTATCTGTTTTACTCAGCGCCTGCCATATTTCTTCCGTATCCCGCGTATCCCCCAGGATGGCTACAGAACTTCCGTTTTCAGTGAAAATATAGCCCAGAGTAGGAACAACATGGTTCAACTTTATTGCAGTAACCGTCGTGCCGTTAATTTGAAAGGGCTTGCCGACTTCAATCTCTTTGAAATTAATGACCGGATTTTCAGGTGTCGGGATTTTCGAAAAATCGGGCCATATGCTGTTATTAAAAAGGTGCTCTTTTAAAATAGCGATAACTTCACCGGAACTGATGACGTTTATCCGGCCGGGATTGCTTCCGATAATATTATCGGCAAGAAGAGGAATATCTTTTATATGATCCAGGTGAGAATGGGTGACAAGAATATCTCTGATACCTCTTTGCTCATGAGGTGTTAATATTGAAGTGACGGCGCCGGCATCAATAAGCGTCGAGTCATTGAGCATAAAACATGATGTTTTAAAGCCGGGCAGTTCTGCGCCATAGCATCCAAGAACTTTAATCTGCATATTGATCCTTATGAGAAGCTTATCCCCTTAAACCGGCTTCTATCCCTCTCCAAACTGCTCTTTTAGAGCAAGAAAATCAAGGAATTTTCTTAGTTTGATAACATCCGCTATGATGATACTGTCTCCCCCGACACTGATCAATCCGGCCTTGATAATTTTATTTAATATTTCAGTAACCTTTTCCTGTTCAAGCCCCGTTTTTGTGGACAGGTCGGATACGGTGATCTTGACCTTTACTCCTTTGTCGGTATTTTCTCCTTCATTGTCTGCAAGTTTGGCAAGGGTGCTCACAACCTTGGTGTTGTTGTCCTTTATCATGAGATTTTCGATCTGTTCGTCAGCCTGCTTCAATCTTTGAGCCAGCTTTTTAATCATTCTCAAGGCAATTTCAGAATTACCCTTTATCATGGCTTCGAATGTTTTGGGATCTATGACGAGAAGTTTGCTGTCTTCTTCAACAACGGCCGATGCCGTCCGTGGTTCATTGTTTAAAATAGCCATTTCACCGAAAAACTCGCCTGCCGGGAGAATAGCCAGTGTTTTTTCAATTTTCCCTACTTTTTTTGTGATCTTTACCTTACCGCTATGAATAACGTACATTTGGTTCCCTGATTCACCATCCTTGAAAAGAACGGTGCCTGCCGGGACGGTTTTCCCAAATTTTTGAATAAGAAGATTATCGGTTCCCATCAGCTTACCCTCCACTAAAAATAAATTGTTTCATAAAGTAAAATTCTCCTGCCCTTACATCCCCTGCAGTTTACCGCCTGGCAAAGTGCCCCATTATAATGTTTCCGACAGATAATCTCCAAGTATTCTCGTGTCCTCTTCAAAGCTGGCAGGGGTATGCCGCATTCCCAGCTTAATGGAATTTACAAAATCCCTGACGCTGTTTATCATGGAATCACTGTCCACGTTTTCTTCGATGAGTTTTACAATGGCGCTCCCTATAACCACACCGTCTGCCGCCGCACCGGCTATGGCCGCCTGTTTCGCGTTAGAGATGCCGAATCCCACTGCCACCGGTTTAGACGTTGCCTCCTTGATCTTGTCAACCATGGGTTTAACAGAACTGCTTAAACTTTCCCTCGTGCCTGTTACACCTTTTAAGGAGACATAATAGATGAATCCCCTTGATTTAGCGGAAATTAATGAAATACGTTTATCGTTACTTGTCGGCGCAAGAAGAAAAACAAGGTCCAGGCCTTCCTTGCGGGACTGCTTAATGAGCGGCTTGCACTCCTCCGGCGGCAGGTCGGGAATAATGACGCCGTCAACACCGGCTCTTAAAGCGTCGGTAACAAAAGAACGCTCATCATAATTATATATTATATTGTAATAGGTCATTAAGACGATTGGAATGGAAGATTTTTCTCTTACCCTGTTGACCAGGTTAAAGACCTTCATAAGATTGGTTTTTGAAGCAAGGGCCCTTTCCGATGCTCTCTGAATGACGGGACCGTCAGCAAGCGGGTCAGAAAAAGGAACGCCAAGCTCTATAATATCCGCGCCGCCCTCTTCCAGGGCATAGATCAGCTGTTCCGTTGCCTCGATAGAAGGGTCTCCCGCCATGATGTAGGTTATAAGCGCCTTCTCATTTTGCTTTTTAAGTTGCTTAAAAGTTTTGGAAATGGCTGTCAAAGTGTTACTCCCAGTATATGGGCAACATGGTTTACATCTTTATCACCCCGTCCCGAGAGGTTGACGATGATGATTTCGTCCTTGTCCATGTCAGGGGCCACCCTGATGGCATGGGCAAGGGCGTGTGAGCTTTCGAGGGCCGGAATTATCCCTTCCTGACGGCCCAGTATTTTAAATGCATCAAGCGCATCGTCATTTGTTGCGTAGGTGTAATCGATTCTTTCCTTATCTTTATAGTAGCAGTGTTCGGGGCCGACACTGGCATAATCGAGACCTGCCGAAACAGAGTGTGTTTCCAGCACCTGGCCATCTTCGTCCTGCAAGAGGTAGCTCTTTGTTCCCTGAAGAATGCCAACGGTGCCACCGGCAAAACGGGCTGCATGCCTGCCCGAGCCGATGCCTTCACCGCCCGCCTCAACGCCGACCATTTTTACACTTTCGTCTTTCAAAAAGGGGTAGAAAAGGCCCATTGCATTACTTCCTCCGCCGACACAGGCAATGAGAAGGTCCGGCAGCCGTCCTTCTTTCTTCAATATTTGTTTTCTTGCTTCCTTGCCTATAACGGACTGGAAGTTTCTTACCATGACCGGGTAGGGATGAGGGCCGAAAACCGTCCCCATAACATAGTAGGTTTCTTCCACGTTAGTCACCCAGTCCCTGATGGCTTCATTAATGGCGTCTTTTAATGTTTTACTGCCGTTATCGACAGCGGTCACTTTGGCGCCGAGAAGCTTCATGCGAAAAACGTTAAGCGACTGCCTGCGCATGTCCTCCGTTCCCATGTAAACTTCACAGTCCAGACCGAGATAAGATGCCGCTGTTGCCGTTGCTACACCATGTTGACCTGCCCCTGTCTCTGCAATGAGCCGGTTTTTTCCCATCATTTTCGCAAGCAGGGCCTGAGAAAGGGCATTATTTATCTTGTGGGCTCCCGTATGGCAGAGATCCTCTCTTTTGAGATAGACTCTTGCTCCCCCAAGGGCCTCCGTGAGATGCTCGGCAAAATAAAGCGGCGTTTCCCTCCCAATGTAATCTGACATGCATTGCTTTAAGATCGACTTGAAATGAGAATCTTTGAGAAATTTTTTATAGGCATTTTCAAGCTCCTCAAGAGGGGCCATGAGGGTCTCTGGTACATACTTGCCTCCGTAGAGGCCGAAATGTCCGTTTCTGTCTGGTAGCAAGTGATTCATTTCCTCCTTGATGCTGACAAAAAAGTACCATATTAATTAAGTTGTTGCAAGTTAATTGTCTTTTTTCACTGCCTTATGGAAAGGGGCTAAAAAGAGGCGTAAAGACAATAATAGCAGGGCAGTGAACTCCTTGAGGGTAAATGTTTGTTGCAATGGCGTCTCATTGTGATATTACTAATATATAAGGAAGGAAATAAGAAAACATGCCCCTAATCTTTTTTATGAACTGTCGGAATATTTAGGAAGGGTTTCGTCAAATCAAAGTTTGCTAAATGCCGGATTTTAAAATATATTTTGATAAGTTAAATATTCTGTGTTAAAATCGGTCAAAATGTATAATATTTCTGTTTGTGCGGGATTTTATAAGTCAGAATAATCACTTATCACTAAATTGATATCTATCTATGTCCGGCGGGAGAGTGAAATGGAATTAAATTCTGAAGATGATATTGTAAAACAATCTTCCACTTACAGCGGTTCAGATAATCTTATTTCTCTTTCCGGCCTTTCAGACGAAATTAAGTGTCTCGCAGATGACCTCGAAAGTGTAAACGGCAAAACGGAGGTCGAATTTCTTTCCATCGGATCAAACCTCAATGATTTTTACTCACGCGTCACAGAAATTTCAACAACAGCCTCATCAAGTGCCGAGCTGATTCTGGGTAAGGAAATTGCCAGGGCCATTGGTGATTTTCAGGGACTTCAGGACAGGGTCAGCGGCTATCTCAACCGTATCAAAACGGAAATGGATCATTGCATGGTTAAATTGCGTGATATCCTCAAAATGATTAAAAGCATTAAAAATCCGGGAAAAGACCTGAAGGAAATAGCCCAGATGCTCCAGATGCTGGCCATTTCAACGAGAATAGTAACGGTCAAGTTAAGCAGGCGGGACAGCAGCTTTAATGCGCTGGCCGATAATATTAAAAGTATGTCCAAATTGATTAATTCAAAATCATCGGACATTCTGGAACAGGCAAAATCTCTGAGTTATCTTGTTAATAACGCCATTACAACGCTGCGCTCTTTAGAGGATAGACAGGCCGTGCTTGCCGGAGATATTCTGAATAATACGAGCCTCGGTCTGGGCGCCGTAAAGAACATGAAGAACAAATCAACCGATGCGGCGGGTATAACCAATGTAATCTCCGGCAGATCGTCCGAGATCTCCGGCAATTTAAGTGAAATAATGGTCTCACTTCAGTTTCATGATATAACGCACCAGAAAATAGATCAGGCTTCAGGGGCATTGAAGAGTCTGAAAGAAATGTTGAAAAAGGAGGATGCAGAGGCCGGTGATGATAAGCGCCTTGAATCACTCTCTCAGGTTTTAGGTAATTGCAGACTTCTGAAAAGTGACATTTTATCTGTCAAAAGTGAGCTTGTTACCGCCGTAGATGATATTATTAATAATTTAAGGGGAATAGCCCGAAATGTGGCCCATCTGTCGTCCGATATCGGTAATGCGGCAGGCGCCGTCAGTGAAGATTATTCGGCCTTCTGGCTTGAAATGGATCAGGTTATGTCTTCTTTTACTACATCCATAAGAGAAGATGCCGATACGAGCGGAAAACTTTCCGAGGTAATGAGCTCCGTTGCAGGGACGGTGAGCAACATCTCCTTATATGTCAGTGATATAGAAGAAATCGGTTCCGACATCAGGCTCATTGCCTTTAATGCCAGGATCAAGGCGGCCCATGTGGGTAAAGAAGGCGCCTCCGTCGGACTTCTTGCTGAAAAAATCCAGAAACTTTCCGTTGATGCCGCTATTAAAACGAGCATTATCCTTAAGACCTTAAAGGGCATTTCTACCTATGCAAAAGAACTTTCGGCTTACGAAGCGTCGGGAACCAAGATTGAAGAGGTGGGCCTTGACGATGTAGTGAGCAGACTTATCGATATATTAAATCCTCTCCATATGGTGGATGACAAGATAATCTCTCACTTAAACACTATGGATACAAACAGTAATGAACTGGTCAAGGATATTGATACGCTTATCGGCGGCATAACGGTTCATGATAAGTCATCCCGTATTTTAGGCAGCGTTGTGGAAGATATTGATGATATTGAAATGAAAATTGTCGGCTCCTGTCCCGGTGTTGAAGCGCTTCCCGTCAGTGAATTAGCGGCAGAGAAAGGTAAAGAAAAAGAGGAAGAAAAAGGCGGTGAAAATGGCCTTGGAGAGAATATAGAACTTTTTTAAAAATTCATTGCAGTTCTGGACATGTGATAAAAGTATGGGAGGCTCCCTGTGGGAATTATTATTAAAAAAAATGTTCTTACCGTTGAAGGTGAAGATCTTGACATCTATATTGCCGATGAATTAAAAACTGCCCTGCTCGACCTTTATAAAAAGGGAAAGAAAAAAGTAAGTCTTGATCTTGTAAATGTGGAGAGAATTACCACTCCCGCCGCGCAGGTGATTTTGAGCGCAAAAAAAACATTTAGTGAAGTGAAAATTATCAATGCCGGAGGTTCAATCTCCCTTGATCTGAAAAATATAGGAGTCGAACTGTGAGTAAATTCGGTAAATTCAGACACAGGCTCGGAATATTCACCCTTTTAGCCGCGCTCCTTTCCATGGCATTATCTTTCTTTTTCTCCATAAAAGGTTTTCACTACCCTCTTGTCCTGTTCCAACCGGTGATCTTTGCCGCCCTCTACGTTACCGTTTTAAAACTATACCGTTCTAAAAAGAAACGCATTTTAGAGGGAGAAAAGAAACGTTACGATATTCTTGATGGCTACATTATGAAAATAAAGGAATCGGCTGAATATGGAATTAACCTCATTCCTGTGCTCATTAAGGCCCTTGAAGGCGTTGTTGCTCAGTCGGAAGACGCCGCGCTTACCATTGGGAACAATTTTGGTAAAATTATTAAAAGCAGTAAGGATGGCGCCGAAGAAGCCGATGCCGTTGTCGATTATCTTCTCGGCAGGAATGAAGGCGGTGAAAGTGATTTTGGACCGAGCTATTTAAAGGGAATTCTTGATGAAAACAAAAATTCCCTGAAAACGGCCCTTCAGGACCTGGAAAAACTGAGCGCCGCCAATGAAAAGTTTTTAAAGGAATTTTCGAATATTTCTGATGGATTTCTTGTTGAGACCCACAATAATCTCACACATTCCATCAGCAATGTAACTGACTCGGTTAATGTGCTTTCACGTATGTATAACGATATTTCCGACGAAATCGGCGCTGTTATTATTTCACTTCAGTTCCAGGACATAACGAAGCAGAAAGTGGAACATGTTATCGCTCCCCTTTTAAAGCTCCGGGAGAAGCTTGAAAGGGTCAGCCGCATTGCAACTATTGGTGACAAGCTTATTAACGAGTGGGAAGCAAAAGACCTCGTCATTGGTGATCTCGATGAAATGTATACGATGGAGGCTGAAAGAAGAGTAATGAATGAAGTTCTCCGGCAAAATGCGGAAGAAAAGGAGAGGGCTGAAAGTAAAAAAGCCGGGGAAGAAAAAGCGGAAGAGGAAGTGGTTGAAAAGAAAGATAGTGACCTCGATGACAATGTTGAACTTTTCTAAGCTGTTATTGAAAGGGTAGGGGCACTGTGAATTGTAATAAGAATAAAAATGTAAGGATCATTCAGGTGAAAGATGGATATAGAAGTTTCTGATGCAGCCCATGGTAAAGTAATACTCAAAGTAAAGGGAAACCTCGACTCCTACAGGGCCTCCATTGTATTTAAGGAGGCCCTGGACGACCTCTATCGCAGTGGTAAAAGAGATGTTGTTCTCGACCTCGATGACGTTGAAAAGATCAACAGTTTCGGCACGGGAAAGATACTCATGTTTTACAGGCGCTTTAAAAAGGATGACGGTGAGTTATACGTGAAAGTTCCTTTACATGGAAGGGTTAAAGAGGTTTTTGAAGAGTTGAAGCTCGATAAATTGCTTAAAGATTATAGCTGAATAGGAGGAGGACCTTAATATGTCGAAGACGATTCTTGCAGTTGATGATTCTGTAACCATGTTGCAGACAATCTCACTTGCGCTGGAAAAGGAGGGCTATAATGTCGTTACCGCTAAAGACGGGATGGATGCTCTCAATGTGCTGAAAGGGGGAGAAAAATTCCACGTCATTATTACTGATGTGAATATGCCTGTTATGGATGGAATAGCGCTCACAGCAGAAATCAGAAAGTTAAGCCAATATAAATTCACTCCCATTATCATTCTTACTACCGAGTCGCAGGCAGGAAAAAAAGATGAGGGCAAACAGGCCGGGGCCACGGGATGGATTGTTAAACCTTTTAAGCCGGAGCAGCTTATTGCCGTCGTAAGAAGGGTAAGTCCATAATAGCATTGTGCGGGTCGAATTTTTTTGCTCACTGCTTTTAATGCAGCACAGAATCAGCCTGAATGAATATGGATAGAGACTTCTGCAGCCGCTTATGGAGATGTCATGGATGATATTGATAAAATAAGAAGCTCCTTCTTCCTTGAAGCGGAAGAGATTATAGAAAACCTTGAGGCCCTTCTGCTCGATCTGGAAAACAATCCCGACGATAAAGAGATCCTCAATGCCGTATTCAGGAACATGCATACCTTAAAAGGTTCATCAAGTATTTGTGAACTGACTTCTCTCAGCAATATTTCCCATATCCTGGAGGACCTCCTCGATTATATCCGGTCCGAAAATATATCCCCTTCCATTGAAATAATGGACACGCTCTTCGAAGGATTGGATCTCGTTAAATCTGTTTTCTCGATGACCCGTGAAGGTTCACCTATTGATGAAAGCATTTACAGCAGTCTTGCCGAAAAAGTTAAGCAATTTCTTCCCGAAAAGAAAGAGGAGGCCGTGGTTGAAGAAAAGAAAAGCGTCGAAACCGCTGCCCATGCCGATTTTATTCAATCCCTTCCTGAGGACACAAAGGGAAGGGTGGTTTCTCATGCAGATGAAGGCAAAAGAATTTACCAGATAACCATGGCCCTTGAAGAGAGCTGCATGGCTCAGGGCATTGACCCTCTGCTGCAGATCAAGTCTCTTGCTTATGACGGTGACGTGCTTTATGTGAGCAGTAACAGCTCAAAAATACCGCTCCTTGATGAACTTGACCCCGTTCGTCTTTATATGGAAGATATCAAACTTCTTTATAGCACATCCCTTGGATTTGACGAAATTAATGATATTTTTGAATTTGCAAGAGAGACAGGCGCTATTGAAGTCCATCAACTCCTGCCGGCAGAACTGCAGGAGTATTTCGGTGTTGAATATGATGATTTCTGGCTTGAACAGCCGGAAAGGACAGAAGAAAAGGAAGAAGAAAACTCCGGTGATATTCTTGACCCTGCTGTCTATTTTGGGGAAACAAAAAAAATCCTCTCAAATTTAAATGATGACCTGAGGAAAATAGAGACGGAAGGTTCTGCCACTGAAGATATTGAGGGTGTTTTCCGGGCCTTTCACACTATCTGCGGTAATTCGCGTATGTTTGGTTTTCATGAAATAGCCAGCATTGCAGGTTTTTCCGAAACCATTCTCGACAAAATCAGGAACGGTGTTTCAGAGATGACACCGCAGGTTGCACAGATATTGTCTGACGCAGCCGGTGAGATTGCTGAATTTGTCGGTATGCGCCAGGAGCAACGATTGTATACGAGCCTTTCCCTTGACAGGGAAGGGGAGTCGGTAAAGAAACTGGGTGAAATACTCATTGAAATGGGAGAGCTCAGTGAAAAAGAGCTTGAAAAAGCGCTCCAAAACCAGGAAAAGCCTCTCGGAGAAATCCTGGTTAAGGAAGGGATTGTCAAGGAAGAAAAGGTTGAAAAGGCCCTTCAGAGGCAAAAGTCACTCGGCATTTCTACCCAGTCTGCAATCAGGGTTGATACGGACAAACTCGATAATCTTGTTAATATGGTGGGAGAGCTTGTCATCATCCAGACATTGCTCAGTCATAATGACGCCATTAAACACATTCATGACCATGGCTTCAGGAAAGTACTTTCCCAGATGGACAAGATTACGAGAGAAGTCCAGCAAAACGTCATGTCCATCAGGATGCTGCCCATTAAGGCCACCTTCCAGAAACTGATCAGGGTAGCGAGAGAGGTATCCAAACAGGAGGGCAAGACTGTTTCTATCGATATAGAAGGTGAAGAGACGGAACTGGACAAGACCGTTATCGATGAGATTGGTGATCCGCTCATTCATATTATGCGAAATGCCGTTGATCATGGTCTGGAATCGGAGAAAGAGAGAAAGGCCCGTGGGAAGGAGGCTGCCGGGACGGTAGCATTAAAAGCCTACCACCAGGGAGGAAATATTGTTATCGAGATTAGTGATGACGGTCGTGGCCTTGACAGGGATAAACTGTTACAAAAGGCCATAGAGCGGGGCCTGGTCAAAAGCGGTCAGGAGTTGACCGATGAACAGGTATACAACCTTATCTTTCTTCCCGGTTTTTCGACGGCAAAGATGATTACCGGTGTTTCAGGCAGAGGTGTCGGTATGGATGTGGTAAAGAGAAATGTGGAAAAACTTCGCGGAAGGGTCGATGTTAATTCTGAAAAAGGGAAGGGGTCGACCTTTGCCATAAGACTCCCTCTTACGCTGGCTGTTATAGACGGCATGGTCGTCAGAGTGGGCAGAGAACGTTACATTCTGCCCACCATTTCCGTAGTTGAATCTTTAAGGCCTGCCAGGGAGCAGGTTATTACCATCCAGGGAAGAGGAGAAATGGTTAAAATCAGGGAGGACCTTTTTCCCCTTATCAGGCTCCACAAATTGTTCAGAATGGAAGCGAATAATGAGAATCCCTGGGAATCCATGGTGATCCAGGTTGAAGGAGAGGGCGGGCGGGCCTGCCTGCTCGTCGATGAACTGTTGGGACAGCAGCAGGTTGTTATTAAGAGCCTTGGCGAAAGCTTTAAGAAAATAAACTATATATCGGGTGGAGCCATTATGGGAGATGGAAAGGTAGGTCTCATCCTTGATGCCGGTGGAATTATATCGGTTTGCACATGAATAATGAATACACCCGGGCAAGCGTTTGCAAGCCTCTCATAGTTATGCTTAACTTTATATGAGGGGAAATTATCGTTTTTTAAGAAAGGAGGAGGTATGGCTAAGGAAAGTGCAAAAACGACTGCAGAATCAACCGAAAAAGTGATAGATGGCGGGAAATTTCTTACTTTTCAACTCCAGGATGAAGAATATGGTCTTGAAATTCTTAAGGTAAGAGAAATTATCGGCATTATGGATATAACGACAGTACCTCAAACGCCTGATTATGTTAAGGGGGTTATTAACCTTCGCGGGCAGGTGATTCCCGTCATTGATCTGAGGCTCAAGTTTGGTCTTAAGGAGAGTGAATACGGGAAAAGGACCTGTATTATCGTCGTTGATGTGAATGGCGTCATGATGGGAATTGTTGTCGATACCGTTTCCGAGGTCATGGATATAGAGACCGTTGATATTGAAGCGACGCCTTCCTTCGGCACAACACTGAATACGGATTACATCCTGGGTATGGGTAAGGTTAAGGGTAAGGTCAAGATCCTTCTCGACATCAGCAAGGTGCTTACTTCCGAGGAACTGGTCATGATGGAGGAACTCCAGCGAAGGGAAACTAAAGGCAAGGATAATAGCTCCGGCTAATTCCCTCGTGGAGCATTTTTAATTTATTTTAACATGGGAGGCTAAAATGTTTGGAAATATGAGTCTTGGAAAAAAACTGATATCCGGTTTTATCGGCGTCGCCATCGTCGTTCTTATTGTTGGCCTTGTTGGTTACCGGGCAGCGACTGAAATGAAGCTTGGAACAGAAACGATAGTGCAGACCTTTCCCCTTTCTGATGCGGCCATGGAAATGGGGGCTGCCGTTGCCGGCGATCAATTGATTATTATGGATATCCTTGTTGTAGAAGACAATAAAGCCCTGGCGGAACACTGGAGGGAGCATGAAGACAATGTGGCGCTTTTCGATAAATACGTCGATGGCGTTATTAGTGGCGGCCAGGTAAATGGCGGCACCATTTATGCCGCGAAAGATGAAAAATTAAGGCAGCTTGTCAAGGATACCGACGGCTTTCATAATGATAAATTCCAGCCTCTTATCAAGCAGCTGTACGACCTGAAGGGAGAGGAAATTGCTCTCTCGGCAGAAGCGGAAAGAACGATGAGAACCCTTGAGGCTGCCTATGATGACGTCATGGAGGCTGCCGAGGGGTTAGAGGGCCAGGTCAAGGCCAGGATCAGGTCGCTTATCGCGTCCGGAACATCGGCCGAAAAGATAATGAAGAAGGAAAATAGCTGGGCCGATATGGCCATGGAGATAAAGACCACCCTTGCCGAGTCGAGGATACGCATTGAAGAGGCGGGACAGTCCTTTGAGGCGGGAGCCCTTGCCCAACTTAGCAATGAATATAATGAGCAGATGGATGCTTTCGATGTTTGGATCTCGGCGCTCATGAAGGGTGGGAGTACCGCCGAAGGTGAGATCTCGGCAATAGACAACCAGAATCTCAGAAATGTTGCTTCCGACATGGATAAGGTCCACGACCAGCGATTTAACCCTGCCGCAAGGAGGTTTCTTGAGATACAGAACAAACTTGCCGTCGTAAGGGCTGATATGGCAGAGGCCGATGAGGCGGCTGATGCTATCGGCGGCAAGATGCAGAGTTTGCTTGAAGCTGTTGAGGAGAGAGCCGGTCATACGGTGGATGAAGCCGCTGAATCTTCTGTTTCCGTTGCCGACACATCCATTACACAGATATTTACAGGTGTCGTCATCGGTTTTATCGTTGCCATCATTCTTGGCGTTCTTATTACCCGGAGTATTACCAGACCCATTAATGTCGTTATCGAAGGTGTTGGAGAAGGGGCTGAACAGGTGGCTTCAGCTTCAGCGGAAATTTCTTCTTCCAGCCAGTCGCTGGCGGAAGGGGCAACGGAACAGGCGGCGTCACTGGAAGAGACCTCCTCGTCACTTGAAGAAATGTCTTCTACGGTCCAGCAGAATGCCGACAATGCCGGACAGGCACAGCAGCTTTCGACTGTGGCCAAGGATACGGCCGTTAAGGGCGCTAATTCGGTAAACAAGATGATCGATGCCGTCAATGAGATTAACAAGAGCAGTGAAGAGGTATCGAAGATCATCAAGGTTATCGATGAAATTGCCTTCCAGACAAACCTGCTTGCCCTCAATGCAGCCGTTGAGGCGGCAAGAGCGGGAGAGCACGGGAAAGGTTTTGCCGTCGTTGCCGAAGAGGTAAGAAACCTTGCCGGAAGAAGCGCTGAAGCGGCCAAGACGACATCAGGTCTTATTGAGGAGAGTACGGGCAAGGCGAAGATGGGCAGTGAACTGGCTGCTGAATCGGGTGAAGTGCTTAATGAAATTGTGAGCAATACGACCAAAGCTTCAGACCTCATCTCTGAAATAGCCGCCGCTTCACGTGAACAGGCGGAAGGCATTAACCAGGTGACCAAGGCCGTTACACAGATGGACCAGGTAACGCAGCAGAATTCGGCCTTCTCCGAAGAGACGGCATCAGCCAGTGAGGAACTTTCTTCACAGGCGGAAAGTCTTAAAGACCTCGTTGACAGGCTCTCGGAAATCATTGGAGGGGCAGGCGCCGCAAGAACCGTGGCAACCGTTCACAGGGCTCCGGCAGTAAAGAAAATAGCAGGCCCGGCGGGTCCGGCGGGTCAGGCAAAAGCGGTTCCCGGCGCGCTTCACAAGGCCGCTGCACCGGCAAGAAAGGTGGCAACACAGAAAGTGGTCAAGCCCAATGAGGTTATCCCTATGGATGAGGAGGAGTTTAAGGAATTTTAATAATTCAGTCTAAATATTAATTTTTGGCATGTGCATTCTCTGCGGTTTGCCGTGGGGTGGTTGATTAATAAATTTTAAATGACAATTATTAAAAAAGGAGATGTTGCATGAAGAATTTATCAATTATTACGGTGGTATTTTTTGTGATCTTGTCAATGGTTCCCCAAAGCGCCCGGTCTGAAACAAAGTTGTCGGAAAATGTCAGTCTTGGCGCTGTAATAGAGGTCGAGGCCGGTGTTGTTAATGACGACTATCATGGAGACGGTTCGGACATTGCTCTCGCAACTGTCGAGGTTGGCCTCGATGCGAAACTTAACGAGTTTGTGGAAGGGCATATTCTTGTTCTTTATGAAGATGATGATACGGAGACATTTACCGTCGATGAAGGGACCATTAAATTGACCGATAGGTTTGGCTTTTTCATGACCGCCGGTAAGATGTATATTCCCTTCGGCGCCTTTAACTCAAGCTTCATTTCAGATCCGCAGACACTTGAAATGGGGGAAACAAACGAATCGGCAATTATGGCCGGTTACGGGAATGAAATGATCGAAGTATCGCTGGGTGTCTTTAACGGTGGTGTTCATGAGCTTGGTGATGACAATAAAGTCGACGCATCCTTTGCAGCCATTGTCGTTAATCCTGTCGAAGGCATAAGTTTTGGCGCCTCTTACCTTTCAGATATTGCTGATAGTGATGCTGACTGGGTGGATATGGGACTTAACGATGCAGATGGCGCAGTAGATGAGATACAGCTGAAAGATATTGTGGCCGCATATAGCGCTTTTGTCAGCGCCGCTATAGGGCCTCTTTCCGTCGATGCCGAGTATCTTGCCGCCGCCGATGAATTTGAAATAACAGACCTTGATGCTGATGGTGACAACAGCGGGGACCAGCCTGTCACATTCAATGTTGAAGTCGCTTTTGCTATTACCGATGCTCTGGCTCTTGCCGCTAAATATGAAGGAAACAAGGAACTCTTCGAATTTCCTGAGAAGCAGTATGGAGTGGCAGTTTCCTTTAGTCTTTATGAACACACCTCAATTGCGCTGGAATATTTAAGTGGAGAATATGATGAAGACTATGTTGCCTTTAAAGGATCCCCAGGTAAGGATGAGGTTTCTTCCCTGACGGCTCAGCTTGCTATCGAGTTCTAATGTGAAAGACCCTTTGCAGACCGTTCATATTAAAGACAGAGAGTTTAACCTCCTCAGTGATCTTGTCTACCAGACAATCGGAATAAATCTTGGGCCTGCAAAGAAGGAACTTCTCAGGACGAGGCTTGGAAAACGTCTCAGACTCCTTGGTATTCCCACATTCAAGGCATACTATAAATATGTGACGGAGGAGAACAAGGATGAACTTACCAACCTTTTTGATGCTATATCAACTAATCTGACGAGTTTTTTCAGGGAGCAAAAACATTTTGATTTTTTAACTGAAACCGTCTTGCCGGAAATAATGGCGGAAGGAAAGCGCAGAGGTGATTGGACCTTGAGGGTCTGGTCGGCTGCCTGTTCGACAGGTGAGGAACCTTATTCCCTGGCCATTACTCTCGCTGAATATCTGGGAGAATCGAGCAAGTGGGGAGTAAAAATCCTTGCCACTGACATTAATACGGAAGTTCTTGAAAAAGCCCGGCATGGTGAATACAAAGAGGCCAGAGTTGCCGATCTTTCCAAGATAATGAAAAGGAAATATTTCCTTTGCGGGGAAGGCAGGAAGGCAGGCATGGTGAAGGTAAAGCGGGAACTCCGGCATATGGTTACGTTCAGAAGGTTAAACCTTACCATTCCACGGTATCCTTTCCGGAAGGAATTCGATTTTATCTTTTGCAGAAACGTTATGATCTATTTTGACAAGTTTACACAAAAACAGATTATTGACAGGGTATACAGGCATCTTAAAAAAGGGGGATATCTCTTTCTGGGCCATGCTGAAAGCCTTACAGGCATAGAGACGGATTTTAAATATATTCAGCCCACTATTTATAAAAAAATATAAAGCCATGAAGCTTTAAAAATGCTTCGGAGGAATTTTACCAATGAATATAAGTGACGAGGACCTCATTGAAGAATTTAAAAAACGGCTGGAAGACAAAAACCGGGCGCTGAGCGACCTCAGGGCCGTAACAAAGAATCTCGAAACGCTTAATAAAAAACTTCAGGAATCTGAAAAGCTAAAAACGGACTTTCTTTCCAATATCAGGAATGAAATAAATAATCCCCTCACGGTGATGGTTGCCTTAAGCGAAGAACTCTCTACCATGAAGTCCATTGAAGAGAAAAGGTTCAAAGGGATAGCCGGTATGCTTCATAAAGAGGCGCTCAAGCTCGATTTCCAGATAAAAAATATTCTTACTGCCGCAGAACTCGAGTCCGGTGAGAATTATCTTCATATAACGAAAGTTAACGTTCATTCTTTAATTGAAGAGTGCCTCATGACTTTTGCTCCCATGATAGAAGAGAAGGGGCTTGTTGTGAAAAAGAGCGGGCCTTCTCCTTTATGGATAAATACGGATTCCGAAAAAATGGCTATAGCGCTGTCAAATCTGATAAGCAATGCCATTATGTTTAACAAGGAGGGAGGCAAAATCGATATATCCGTCAGAGAATGTGACGAAACATTTTTTTGCTCAGTCAAGGATGAGGGCATTGGAATTGCGAAGGATGATCAGAACGTTATTTTCGACCGCTTCAAACAGCTCGATACGGGGATGAGAAAGAAATATATGGGCCATGGCCTTGGACTAAGCGTTGCCATGGCGGCTGTTAATTTTATGGACGGCACAATTACCGTAGACAGCAAGGCTGAAAAAGGCAGCACATTTACATTGACCGTGCCGGACCGCTCTGAAGAAGAGACGGAAGGGGTTTCAACGGAAGGGACAGAATTTTTTTTCGATGAAGAACAGGAGTTTTAATGAAAATGTCCGATATTGTTACGGAGGAGAATACCCATTATCTTCATCCGGGAAATCTCTTTGTTCATCGAAATCCCCATATTGTAACAACCATACTCGGATCATGCGTTGCTGTTTGTCTATGGGACCCCGTTAATAAAATTGGTGGCATCAATCATTACATGCTTCCCCTCTGGAATGGAGAGGGCCTTCCTGTCCCGCGCTTTGGTAATGTTGCTATAAAAAAGCTTATTGAAAAAATGGAACAGCTCGGTTCCAATAAAAAAAAACTGAAGGCAAAAGTCTTCGGAGGGGCCACTATTCACGATACATCGAGTGGTCTCCTTAATGTGGGGTCGCGAAACGTTCTTATTGCCGAAGATATACTGGCTGAAGAACGCATACCCATTATCAGTTCGGACATGGGTGGCACGAGGGGGAGACGGCTTCTCTTTAATACGGGAACAGGCAGCGCAAAGATGCGGTATATAAAAAAGTCGGCTGTTAATTTAAAATAAAACCTTTGGCGAATCATAGAACATGAATGAAGATATAACAAATAGAAGCGCTTTTCTGGAACCGGCGCGTTTGTTGGTCAACAAAGAACCGATAGTGATTACAACTGTCGTTGGTTCCGGTGTTGCTGTAACTCTCTGGGACCCCGTTAACAGGTATGGGGGAATGTGTCATTTCATATTTCCCGAGATGAGGGAGAAAGGAAAGACAACCGTTGAATATGGAAATGTAGCGATTTATGCCCTGATCAAGAGCATGGTTGACTTTGGTTCGAAAGTTGCGAACCTTGAAGCGCAGATTTTTGGCGGTGGAGAACCTCAAGAGGGAGGTACCTTAAAAAAAACCCATGGACCAAAGAACATTGAAGCGGCGCAGGAAGCGCTTAATAAATACAAGGTCAGGATTGTTTCTAATGATACGGGGGGGAACGTAGGCAGAAAAATTGCCTTTAACACACTCAGGAATGAAGTGCTTACCTATAAGGTTGAAAAGCTGCGTCAGGGTGACTGGCTTTATCTTTGAGCCTTTCTTCTCTTGCCGGCATCTAAATAAAATATAATAAGACGACGTGATTAACTTTTTTTTATGAAAAAACGTTAATCATGTCGGAATTTGGAGATTAGATTGAAGAAAAAGGTGTTAATCGTCGATGATTCAGCGGTAGTGAGGAACCTTATCTCATCGATTTTATCAGGTGACAGGGCTCTTGATGTCATCGGTTCGGCGCCGGACCCTTACATAGCGAGAGACAAAATTGTTAAATATAACCCCGACGTGATCACTCTGGATGTGGAAATGCCGAGAATGGATGGTATTACCTTTCTCAAAAAATTAATGAGACATTTCCCCATTCCCGTTGTTATCGTCAGTTCTCTTACCCAAAAAGGCGCCGTAACGACGATGAAGGCCTTCGAAGCGGGCGCCATCGAAGTTATTGCAAAACCGGAAATGGACCTGAAAAAAGGGATGGATATAATTGCCCGGGACATTATTGAAAAAGTGAAAATTGCGGCCTCGGCGAGAGTTCTGAAAAGGGTGGAAAGAGAAGAAAGTGCGGCGCCGTTAAGAAGAACCTTAAAAACCAGGGCCTTGGCGCAAAGCACACATAAAATTATAGCCATTGGCGCTTCTACGGGGGGGACCGAGGCTATTAGAGACGTGCTGACACGAATGCCCGCTGACAGTCCCGGGACCTTGATTGTTCAGCATATGCCCGAAAAGTTCACAAGGGCCTTTGCAGAACGATTGAATGACCAGTGCGCTATGGAAGTGAGGGAGGCAAAAGAAGGGGATGGCGTATACCCGGGAACGGCTCTCATTGCTCCGGGGAGTCACCATATGGTCCTTAAACGAAGTGGCGCAAGGTATTACGTATCATTAAATCAGGAAGCGCCGGTTTTCCATCAGCGTCCTTCAGTGGAAGTGCTTTTTGGATCGGTTGCAACTTATGCGGGATCGAACAGTGTGGGCATCATCATGACGGGGATGGGCGCCGACGGAGCGCGTGGCCTTTTGACGATGAAAGAAGCCGGGGCTAAAACGATTGCCCAGGATGAAAAAAGCTGTGTTGTTTTTGGCATGCCCAAAGAAGCCATTAAAGTGGGGGCCGTAGACAAGGTAGTTTCTCTTAAGGATATTCCGCAAACATTGGTAAATATGTGCGTTTGATTATTTCTGATAAGAATCCGAAAATTGTCATTGCTCATTTTCTCTTGCCGGATTAAAATATTATTCTCCTATTTGTTAAATTCAAAAGTCACAGGGCGCTTGTCTGGATTTAAACTTACAACTCAATTTACTCCTGCCGGTGATCAGCGGACGGCCATTGACGAACTTGTTTCAGGGGTCAACCGTGGTGATAAACATCAGGTTTTACTCGGTGTCACAGGTTCCGGCAAAACCTTCACCGCCGCCAATGTTATCGCTCAAACGGGACGGTCTGCACTGGTTCTTGCTCCTAACAAGACGCTTGCAGCGCAACTCTATGGTGAGTTTAAGGAACTTTTTCCTGAAAATGCGGTGGGTTATTTTGTGTCCTATTACGACTATTACCAGCCGGAAGCCTACCTTCCTTCATCGGATACCTTTATAGAAAAGGACTCATCCATCAATGAGGAAATAGATAAACTTCGCCATGAAGCGACCTATTCCCTGCTGGAAAGGAATGATGTCATCATTGTTTCATCAGTCTCATGCATCTACGGCCTCGGTTCACCGGAGGCTTATCATGGTATGCTTCTCAGGGTGTCCGAGGGCGATGAAATAAGTCGGGATGCCATATTACGAAAGCTCGTTGAAATTCAGTACGAGAGAAAGGATAGCGATTTTCATCGCGGCACCTTCAGGGTAAGGGGAGATATTATAGAAATATTTCCTGTTTATGAGGAAGACAGGGCTGTAAGAATAGAGTTGTTTGGTGATTACGTCGATTCTTTATCCCTTGTAGATCCCTTGCGGGGGGTCCTGCTGGAAAAGCTGGAAAAGGTGGTTGTCTATCCCGGAAGCCATTACGTTATTCCTCCCGAGACTTTGAAAAGGGCCCTTAAGGATATAAGGTTAGAGATGGAAGAAAGAATCAGATATTTCAAGTCACAGGAGATGCATCTCGAAGCGCAGAGAATTGAGCAGAGAACATCTTATGATCTGGAAATGATAGAAGAAATCGGTCATTGCCAGGGGATAGAAAATTATTCCAGACATTTGACAGGCAGAAAGGAAGGAGAACCGCCTCCCACACTGTTAGACTTCTTTCCCGACGATTTTCTCATTGTTATAGACGAATCCCATGTATCCATACCTCAACTTAGAGGGATGTACAAGGGAGACCGCTCCAGGAAAGAGACGCTTGTCAACTTCGGTTTCAGGCTCCCTTCAGCTCTTGATAACCGGCCTTTGTGCTTTGAAGAATTTGAAAAAATGCTTAAGCAGGCCATTTATGTTTCAGCAACGCCTGCAGACTATGAATTGAACGCCTCGGGAGGCGTTGTCGTTGAACAGTTGGTGAGACCGACAGGCCTGGTTGATCCCATCGTTCATTTGAGACCGGCCGGGAACCAGGTAGATGATCTTTTGAATGAAATAAGAAAGTGCGTCAAAGGCGGCAATAAAATATTGGTGACTACCTTAACAAAGCGTATGGCCGAAGACCTGACTGAATACTACGATGAAATGGGGGTCCGCGTAAGATACATGCATTCAGATGTGGAGACCCTTGAACGCATTGAACTGATAAGATCGCTAAGGGCCGGTGAATATGACGTCCTCGTTGGAATCAATCTCTTGAGAGAAGGGCTGGATATTCCGGAAGTCTCCCTTGTAGCTATTCTGGATGCCGATAAAGAAGGCTTCCTTCGTTCTGAAACTTCTCTTGTTCAGACCTGTGGCCGGGCGGCAAGAAATGTGAATGGCCAGGTAATTATGTATGCCGACAGAAAAACGGGATCTATGGAGAGAGCAATAAGTGAAATGGAAAGAAGGAGGAAGCTGCAGACCAGGTTTAATGAAGAACAGGGCATTACACCGACAACGGTTAAAAAGAATATAAAAAATATCATTGAAAGTATTTATGAATCTGATTATGTAACCGTTCCTAAAGCTGAAGAAGAAAAAGGGGAATACATACCCCTTGATGAAATTCCTGAAATTATAAAATCACTCAAAAAAGAGATGAAAGAAGCCGCCGCTGATCTGGCCTTTGAAAAGGCTGCTCAAATCAGGGACAGAATCAAAGCGCTGGAGTTTATGGAACTGGAAGAATTGTAATGACGTCTAATTATTAAACCTGGGAAGGCCCCTTGGGAATGAATTTATAGCGCAAGCTATTGGTTTCACGGTGCTTTCACCCATAGGTTAAGCGGGTATTTTGGGGGTAAATGGTTACGAAGCCGGGCTGCGTTTCTATCGTCCCTATAATAATAAAATACTTATTATTATTGAAAAAAAAGGTCGTTTAGGTATAATTTAGGTAATTAAAATAAAATAATATTTGCAGTAACTTATGATAAAAGTTACTATGTGCAAGCCTCGAAAATGGAAGACAATTGTCATATGGTTGGCTTTTTACGAAAATTCGCTAAAAAAATTGTATTTATTGTCTGCCTTTTACTTCCTTTCTTTTTGAATTACGACTCCCATGCAATAGATAAAATTGAAGAGAACCATGGTGTTTTAGATATTTCTCTCCTAAAGAGGATCAAGGAACCTTTTGAAATAGAATCTTACAAGGTTATTCTCGATGGTAAGGTTGTTTTGAGGAATGTTATCGGTGATAAAGAGCTATATGGCACAACAATCGATAATATTCCTGCAGGAAGCCATAAAATACTGGTTAAAGCCGTTTATTCCGGATCAGGGTACGGGATAAACGGCTTTA